>JAFLSL010000121.1 GCA_022510985.1 Ruminococcus sp.
TATTTTTTGTACTCGGCAATCTGCTCGTCAGTGCACATATCGCACTTGTTGCCGGCGACAATCATCGGACGTTTTGCAAGCTCGGGATTGAATTTTTCAAGCTCGTTGTTGATAATTTTGAAATCCTCGTAAGGATCTCTGCCGTCACTTCCGCTTATATCAACAATATGAACGAGCATACGACAGCGTTCAACGTGGCGTAAAAACTGATGTCCAAGTCCTGTTCCCTGCCATGCTCCTTCGATAAGTCCGGGAATATCAGCCATTACGAAGCTGTTTCCCTCGCCCATTGAAACAACGCCGAGTACGGGGGTTATGGTTGTAAAATGATAGTTTGCGATTTCGGGTTTTGCCTCAGAAACAACGGAAACAAGGGTTGATTTTCCTACATTCGGAAAACCGACTAAGCCTACATCTGCCAGAAGTTTAAGCTCTAATGTAACTTCCATTTCTTCACCGGGAAGTCCCGGCTTTGCAAACCTCGGAACCTGACGGATAGGCGTTGCAAAATGGGGATTTCCCCATCCGCCTTTACCGCCTTTTGCAACAACTACCGGATCATTTGTGCTTATATCGGCAATTACACGTCCGCTCTCGGCATCTTTCACCAAAGTTCCGAGAGGAACTCTGACAATTAAGTCCTCGGCATTTTTGCCACGTTGGCGGTTGCCGCGTCCGTTTTCGCCTTTTTTAGCAACATATTTTCTTTTGTAGCGGAAGTCGGCTAAGGTAGAGATATTGGTATCAGCCTGAAAAACTACATTTCCGCCTCGACCGCCGTCGCCGCCGTCAGGTCCGCCCGCGGCAACATATTTTTCTCTATGAAAGGCTACAGCACCGTCACCGCCGTCACCTGCTTTTATATAAATCTTCGCAATATCTACGAACATTGTATCACCTGTCTATTAGCATTTGCGTTAAAACCTAAATTATTTAGGGTTACTGCATATTAAAGGTCATTTCACAAAAAAATAAGGGTGGAAATTAATCCACCCTAAAAAAGCATTATTACTGCTCTACAGGATAAACGCTTGCACGCTTTCTGTCCTTGCCGACACGCTCAAAACGGAGAACGCCGTCAATCTTAGCGAAAAGTGTGTCATCCTTACCTATGCCAACATTCTGGCCCGGGTGAATGTGGGTTCCTCTCTGCTTTACGAGAATGTTGCCTGCGAGAACCTGCTGTCCGTCTGCACGCTTAACGCCGAGACGCTTTGACTCAGAATCACGGCCGTTCTTTGTAGAACCCATACCTTTTTTATGAGCAAATAACTGGATGTTTATTTTAAGCATTACCTTACACCTCCGAAATTTTTACATTAATATCTTTTTCGTATTGCTCCGAAAGCTGGAGCATATGCTGATAAAGTCCGCCGATTAATCGGTTTAGATTATCAGATTTGTCCGCGGTCAGTTTCATATAACCATCGGATACAGTAACATCAGCTTTTATGTTGAAGAAGTCGGTGATATTATTAGCTGTCAAAAAAGCTGCTGAGCTTGCTGATGAGCATACAATATCGAAACCTTCTTCAGCATAATCGGAATGACCTGAGAATTCATATCCCGTAAAGTCAGCTCCGTTTTTAAAGAATGTTACTTTAATCACGATTAAGCCTCGATTGACTTAATCTGAACCTTTGTGTAAGGCTGTCTGTGACCGAGAGTTCTCTTTGAAGAGCCCTTCTTCGGCTTATAAGTAGAAACTCTTACCTTTTTGCCCTTACCGTTTTTAAGAACTTCTGCTGTAACCTTTGCACCGTCAACTAAAGGTGTGCCGACTTTAATACCGTCATCTGCACCTAAAGCAACTACGTCGAATGTTACAGTGTCTTTTTCTTCTGCGTCAAGCTTTTCGATAAACACGATCTGATCCTGCTCTACCTTGTACTGCTTTCCGCCTGTTTCAATAACTGCGTACATATTAGTACCATCCTTTATTTAGACTCGCTATTCGTAGGCGTTTTGCTGTGCAAAATCTTTTAGCCCACAATATGCGGCTTATATACTATAACACAAAGGGAAAATGTTGTCAACTATAATTTTACAGCTAAAATTTATGCTAATCCGTTCTGAAGTCTTGCGGCTTTCAGAGTGTTTTTCATTAAGGTTGCAATTGTCATCGGTCCTACTCCGCCGGGCACCGGTGTTATGTATGAGCACTTATCCTTTACGTTTTCAAAATCAACGTCGCCGCAAAGCTTGCCGTTTTCATCTCTGTCCATACCAACGTCGATTACAACCGCTCCCTCTTTTACCATATCGGCTGTGACAAACTTAGGTTTACCGATAGCGGCAACGAGGATATCAGCCTGTGAGGTGATTTCTTTAAGGTTCTTTGTATGGCTGTGGCAGATTGTTACTGTTCCGTTTTCGTGGAGAAGAAGCATTCCCATAGGCTTGCCTACGATATTACTTCTACCGATAACAACGCAGTTTTTGCCGTCAACGTCGATATTGTAAGCGTGGAGCATTTCCATAATTCCAGAAGGTGTGCAAGGAAGAAAATCATAGTCGCCTATCATAATTCTTCCGACATTCTGTTTGTGGAAAGCGTCAACATCTTTAAGCGGACTAATAGCCTCGATTACGGCGTTTTCATCAAGTCCCTTAGGTAAAGGAAGCTGACAGAGAATTCCGTTAATGTCCTTGCGGTTATTAAGCTCTTCTACCAAAGCCATAAGCTCGTCCTGCGTTGTTGTCGCAGGCAGTGTGAACTCCTCGGACTTAAAGCCTACAAGCTCGCAAGCCTTTTTCTTGTTATTAACATAAACTCTGGACGCGGGGTCATCTCCTACCAAAATTACAGCAAGCCCCGGGGTGATGCCCTGAGCTATAAGCTTTCTAGTATCCTCGGCTACCTGCTCTTTTACCTGAGCGGAAACCTTTTTTCCGTCTATGATTGTCATAGAATTTATCCTCCTTATTTCTATTTATAATTAACAAAACTATACCTGCTATAAATATTATAGCCGATAAAAGCTGTGATACCCTTATATCAAATCCGAATAAGCCAAACGGCAGATACAGGCTGTCGGTTCTAAGTCCTTCTACAATCATTCTTTCAAAGCCGTACCATACGAGATACATATAGAAAACCTGACCGGAGTATTTTTGAAATCTTTTGCTTAAAAAGTGGATAAGTACAAAGCCTAAAAGGCACCATATTGATTCATAGAGGAAGCAAGGATGCACGGCTTTCAGGTCAGTATTTTCGCTTAACATTCCCCATGGCAAACCTGTCGGTGTTCCGAAGGCTTCCTGATTGAAGAAATTTCCCCAGCGGCCTATTCCCTGCCCGATTAAAAAGCCTAAGACCGCAATATCAAGCACGGGGAAAATCTTAATCTTTAAGATTTTGGCGGTAATACAGCCGCCTATAAGTGCTCCGATTATGCCTCCGTAAATCGCAAGACCGCCGTTGTTTATCATTATAATTTCACTTGGATGGGCTATATAATAGTCAAGCTTAAAGAGAACGTAGTAGGCCCTTGCACCTATAATTCCCGTTATAATTCCGACAAGCACACAATCAAAAAGCTTGTTTCTGTCAACATTAAAACGCTTTGCGGAAAAATAAGCGTACAAAAGAGCAAGCAAAAGTCCGCCGGCAATTATTATTCCGTACCAATGGATTTTAACGGAGCCTATCGAAAATGCAATCGGGTTTATTTTAAATTCAAAACCAAGCTCCGGAAAGGAAACGTTATACATTGGTCTCCTCCTTATCGGGCAGAATCACCGAAAGAGTTGTATTATCTTTATCAAACATATTTTTAAGTCTTGAATTTACGTCATCAAGAGTACAATCGGCTACATCATCAATCAGCTTAAAAATATCGTGGTTTTCAAAATGAGCGTCAACCATAGCATTAGCAATAGCCTCAACATTATTGAGCGATGACAACAGGTCGCCGTAAACCTCTTTTTTGGCAATTTCAAAATCTTCTTCTGAAATTCCGTTTTCTTTAAGCTTTTCGATATAATTCTTTATCATATCAGCCGCTTGCTTCGGCGAGCGTGATTCGCTGCTGAAAATAACGGAATTGTAACCCTGACCGTCAAAATATTCTGCATCAAAACTCTGGTTTATGAGCTTTGCCTCATCAAGCTTGTTGTAAAGTTCGAAAGACGGTGAGGTAAGAATTGTCATAATTATATCAATTTCAGCACTTTCTTTACCGCTTACATAGTGAGCTTTTTCCTTATACCCTAAGTTAAAAATCGGAACGGATACGGGGAATTTCTGCTCAACGTAGCTTTCGCAAACCTCGTATGGTTCTTCTTCAAAATAACTTTTTATATCGTGCTTTTCACAAGGTTTGAGCTTTTTGTCGGCGATTTTAAGAATATCATCAACAGATAAATCA
>JAFLSL010000122.1 GCA_022510985.1 Ruminococcus sp.
CAACAAGTTATTATTACGATGAAAATAATAACTTGATAAGTACAAAACGTGCCAGCCTTATCGTTATGTTCTACTATGATACTAAGGGAAATATAACGTCCACAAAGGTATATAATCTTGCGTCGAGTTTAGGTGAAGGAACAACTCAAAAAAGCAGGCATAACCTTTCGGTTATACCTGCTTTTTTTGGTGGTGATGGGGCCATCTACAATGCGAGAACTTTCATCTCGCTTGTTGTGTCCACGTTTATTGGAAAAGTTTCTGCAACGCTCCTCGCTAAAAAATCCCACCGGGACTTTTTTTAACGCTCGGTTTCAATCCCCCCATAAAGAAAATCACAACCACCCGTAAAACAGGTAGTTGTGATTATGGTGGAGATGGGGGGGATTGAACCCCCGTCCGAGAACCTCTTGCCAAGGCTTTCTACGAGTGTAGTTATTGATTTTTATTCCCTAGGCGAGTCGCCCAATAACAGGCTTCACGCTTCGGTAGTCTCTGATGTGTGACTAAGGTCGAGACATCCCTCAGTTCACATTTACCACTAATCGATGCCCACGCTTCAGCCGTGGTACTCCAAAGCAGGACAAGCAGCTATTAAGCTGCTAATGCAACTTTATTGTTGTCAGTTATTTTAAAGGTTGTGGATTTTATAGCGGTTCCACACCGCTACTCGCTTACCAAGGTTTAAAATCCCCGTCGAAACCTTTACATCCCCATGTTAATACTGTCTGTTTTTAAGTGCTCTTTCGATATCTCGTTTGGCTGATTTTCTCGCCATATCCTCACGCTTATCGTAGAGTTTTTTACCCTTGCAAAGTCCTATTTGCAGTTTAATGTTGCTGCCTTTAAAGTAAAGGCTGAGCGGAATAATTGAGTATCCCTGCTGTTGCTCCTGCCCGAAAAGCTTCATAATTTCTTTTTTGTGCATAAGCAGTTTTCGAACTCTCAGCGGGTCTTTGCACCACATAGCACCCTGCTCATACACGGAAATATGAAGTCCATTAACGAAAATCTCGCCTTTAACAATCGAACACCAGCTGTCCTTAAGGTTAACTCTGCCTGCTCTGATAGACTTAACCTCGCTGCCCTTAAGCTCAATTCCTGCCTCATAGCTTTCGATTATAAAGTAATCGTGGTAGGCTTTTTTATTTTTAGCAACAGTTTTTATTGAATCGTTACTCAAAGCTCATTCCTGCCTTCCAATGCTCTGGCAAGTGTTACCTGATCGGCATATTCAAGGTCGCCGCCTACGGGAATTCCGTAGGCAAGGCGAGTAACTTTAATTCCCATCGGCTTTAAAAGCCTTGAGAGGTACATCGCCGTCGCATCGCCCTCAACTGTCGGGTTAGTCGCCATAATAACTTCGCTGACGTTATCCGAAAGCCTTGCGATTAATTCCTTGATTTTTAAATCATCGGGGCCGATATCGTTAAGAGGGGAGATAGCACCGTGAAGAATATGATAAGTTCCTTTGTATTCGTCGGTGGCTTCCATTGCCATTGCGTCACGCGGAGTTTCAACAACACAGATAACGCTCTTGTCACGTTTTTCATTTCTGCAAACAGGGCAAAGCTCCTGATCTGTAAGATTACAGCAAGTTTTGCAGTAATGAATTTTTTCGTGAGCCTCACGAATTGCGTCTGAAAACGCCTCTGCGTCTGTTTTTGACATATTCAGCACATAATATGCAAGTCTTTGTGCGGTTTTATAACCGATACCCGGCATTTTCTCAAATTGCTCCACTAATTTTTCGAGCGGAGCGACGTTATAACTTGCCATTTTTAAAACATTCCCGGAATATTAAGACCGCCCGAAAGTGCACTCATTGTATCTTCCTTGTCCTGATTAGCCGCTCTTAAGGCTTCGTTAGTTGCGGCGATAATGAGGTCTGAAAGCATTTCCGCGTCATCGGGGTCAATAACCTCGGGGTCAATGTCAATCGACTTAACTTCCATTTTTCCTGTAACAACAACCTTAACCGCGTTTCCGCCCGAGGTTGCACTGTATTCTTTAGCCTCTAATTCTTCGGTAGCGGTTTCCATAGCCTCCTGCATTTTTTGTGCCTGACGTGCCAGCTGTTGCATATTTCCTGCACCGCCGCCACCGTATCCTTTAGGTAATCTTGCTTTCATATTTTATCATCCTTTCTTATTCTTCTGTAAAATTTACTTCACTGTCTTTAAGAATGTTAATCAAATCCTGAAGGGGATCTTTCTTTTCTTCTTTTTTCTCAGGCTTTTTATACGGACCTAATTTGTAAACCTTGCCCGTGATTTCCTGAATGGCTGTTCGTATGTTAGCTCTCTGTGAGCTTTCCTTTAAAAGTCTGAACGGAATTTCGCTGTCGGCATCAATCAGCAGATAGCTTCCGCTTTCATAAGCATTTGTATTGCTGAACGCCGCGGCAATTCCCTTTGAATACTTTTTGATATTATCAACAACCTCGGGCCATTGTCTGAACGGCTTTGCGTTGTCGTAAATTTCTTCAAGATTAATTTTCTGCACCTGCGGTACAGCATTTTTTTCTTGAGCTGAGATATTTTCCGGTTCTTTTGTCGGCTCGGGTGGCAAATCCTTTTCCTCAGCCTTCGGAATTGCTGCCATCTTCGGCGGGGGAGGAATCTCCTCTTTTTCTTCCTTATGTTTTTGTTCTTCGTTTTTCGGCGTTTTTTCTTCGAACTTTTCAGGTTCTTTTTCAATCGGTTTAGTTTCAATTGTTTTTATTGCAATTCCCGACTTCAGTGCCTTTTCAAGTGCGGAAATTCTTGCAACAAGTGCCTCATTAGTACCCTCAAGCTCAGGGGAAGAGAGTTTTACGAGTGCCATCTCAAGCTCTGTTTTATTGCTGTTGCCCTTTCCCATACGCTGATATGTGTTCTGGAGAACATCCATAATATAAACAATTTCGCCGAGTGTTAAATAGTCAGCCTGCGTTTGAGCTTGTTCAAATTCATCAGCTGACATAACTATGTGAGTTTGCGGATTTCGAGTACATTTTATCATCATAAGACTTCTGAAATGTCCTAAAAGTTCATCGCAAAGTCTCGCCATATCTTTGCTCTCTTTGTGAAGTTGGCTTAAAGTTTCAAGTGCTTTTGAGGTGTTTTTGTTAATACAAGCCGCAGAAAGTTCAAAAAGATAATCCTTTCTCGCAAGGCCCGCACAGTTTCTTACAACCTCAGTCGTAATATTTGTGTTGTTTCCCAGACATCTGTCCATAAGCGAAAGTGCGTCACGCATCGCTCCGTCCGAAATAGCCGCAATAAGCATCGCCGCGTCATCGTCAATAGACGCATTTTCATTTTCTGCAACAAATTTCAGCCTGTTTTTGATATCCTCGGGAGAAATTCTGTTAAAATCAAAACGCTGACAACGCGATAAAATAGTTGACGGGAGCTTGTGAACTTCGGTTGTCGCAAGTATAAAGATAACGTGCTCGGGCGGCTCTTCAAGAGTTTTCAGAAGGGCGTTGAACGCCTGATCGGTGAGCATATGAACCTCGTCAATAATATAAACGCGGTATTTACCCCTTGCAGGTCTGAACTGTGCCTCATCAATTACATTCCTTATATCATCAATTCCGCGGTTAGACGCCGCGTCCATCTCAACAACATCAAGGATACTTCCGTCATCAATACCTTTGCAATTTTCACATTTTCCGCAAGGATCTCCGTTTTGAAGGTCAAGGCAGTTAACTGCTTTTGCAAGTATTTTTGCACAGGTGGTTTTACCCGTACCTCTGGAGCCTGTAAAAAGGTACGCGTGGTTAATTCTTCCGCTTTTAAGCTCGTTTTTGAGCGTACGTGTAACCTGCGGTTGACCTGAAACGTCATCGAATTTTTGCGGTCTCCATTTTCTGTAAAGGACCTGATACAAAATACTCACTCCCCCCTGAATGAAAAAGTTGCAAACCGTAACCGTAAAGTTTACGTTTACGGTATTCGTTTAAATAAGTGAACGACAGACTTACTGCATCGCATCTTAATCATGCTTAATGCTGCTCGGTTCCCCGCCTGACATGGTTCACAGACCTCAATCGTACAGGGCCTGCCGTTCGCCTATTTAAACGAAACTCAGGGTTTGCAACTTCCGTATTATTTTACCATAACTGTGCCGTAAAATCAATAGTAAATGCTGTAATTTCTAAAGGAATAGGGCAGAGGAAATGCTCTGCCCTATAATATGTACAAAATATTTCTTTAAAAGAATATTAGTTGTTGATGAGCTTATCCTCGTCAGACCAGCTGTAGAGCTTTCTGATTTCTGTGCCTACAACCTCAGCCGGATGCTCGGAAGCGAGCTTTCTCATTGCGCGGAAGTGAGCCTGACCGCCTGCCTCGCTCATATCGAGGAGGAAGTCCTTAGCGA
>JAFLSL010000123.1 GCA_022510985.1 Ruminococcus sp.
TTCAGCCATTGCACAATAATCCTCAACAGTATTGCCCGCGATATTAGCGATTACTGCTGTGTTCTGAGCCTTGAGCCACCCTAAATCATACTTTATAAAATGGTCAACGCCGGGGTTTTGAAGTCCTACGGCATTCAAAATTCCGCCCTCGGT
Organism: Ruminococcus sp.; assembly: GCA_022510985.1. Taxonomy (GTDB): domain Bacteria; phylum Bacillota; class Clostridia; order Oscillospirales; family Acutalibacteraceae; genus Ruminococcoides. The sequence continues at coordinate 154 of JAFLSL010000123.1, forward strand.
TTCAGCAATTCTCGGGGTGGGATTGCCCGGACGTTCTTTTAGGGTAATTCCCTTGCAGGAGACTCCGCCCAAATTTGACAGCGGATAAAACTCGGAAAACTCACGTCCGAAGCCAAAAGTTCCGGATGCTGCAATAAGGGGGCTTTTAAGTTCAACTCCGCATAAATTAACCTTTAAATCAGTCATCAGAGAACACCTCCTCGGCATCATAAACAGGGCCGTAACGGCAAACCTGAGTCATCATTTCTTCACCTGCAACCTTAGTTTTACAGGAGCATACAAGGCACGCACCGATTCCGCAGCCCATTCGCTCCTCTAAGGACACCTGACATTTTACCTTGCCCTTGCAAACTTCATAAACAGCCTTGAGCATCGGGATAGGTCCGCAAGCACAGACCACGTCAATTTCATCCAGGTGTTCCTTTAAAACGTCGGTTACAAAACCGTGAATACCCGCAGAACCATCGTCGGTAGCAAGGTAGACATCATCGGTAATCTCTTTAAAGTCATCCTGTAAAATAACTAAGTCTTTATTTCTGAAACCAGTAATTACCATAGGATTTTCAGTCTGTTTTGCACTGTAGAGAAGCGGAGGAACGCCTATACCCCCGCCTACAAAGCAGTAGCGTTTTCCTTCTTCGATTTCAAATCCGTTTCCGAGAGGTGCCAAGATTTCCACCTCGTCACCGACTTTCATCTGTGACATAATCTCGGTGCCCTCGCCTTTAACCTGAAAAACAATTCTCAGGGTGTTTTCGCCTACATCACAAATTGAAATAGGACGGCGAAGAGTTTTCCCCGGAACTTTTACGTTAACAAACTGACCGCATTTCGCAAGCCTTGAAAGCTCGCGGTTTTCAACCGTCCAGTCAAAAATTCCGTTCGCTATTTCTTCATTTTTAATGAGCTTAAATGGTCTTGTATCGTAAATCATATTGCCTCCTTATATGTATTGAAGTTCAACTGTTATTGTGTTTAGGTCTTTCTTTTTTGTAACGGTAACCGCAGACATTAAAACTTCTGAACCCAAAATAGAATTTGCCTCTTTTATATAGTCTGAAAACCCGAAAATATTTTTGTCAAAAAGCCTGTTATATGTCATTTTATAATTCATAGTATCGGGGTCTACATAAATATAAAAATACTCTTCCCTGTTTTTTGCGGCTTTTGCCAAATCCTCAGCCATATTGTTATCTGAAATATCGCTCAAAACCGAGCCTTTGTATTTATAGTAGTTATATTTCGTTGCGGTGCATTTTGGGATAACAAGGTTTACGGTCTTTATAGTACCGTCTTCTGAGAAAAGCTCGTCATCACTATATGCGGTCATTTTCGGAACCAATTTATGTGTTTTCTTTAACTGTTTTGTCGTTATGTTGAAATTATCATACATAAAGAAATCGCCTGTATCATCCCACGTTACGTCAGTATAATACCAATCGCCTTCAATTTTAACCGCATTCCATATATGTCCCGAATCGGTGTTTGAGCCGTTTACGGTAACGGATTCAATTCCGACATATGAAAGAAGAAGTTGAAAAGCCGAGGTATAGCCCATACAAACCGCACTTTGATTTACAAGGCAGCCGTAGATGCTGTATGGATCCTCTTTATTCTCGCTATCCTTAAGGTACTTACAGTTTTTAACAAGATAGTCGTGAAAATAAAGCTCCAGCTCAAACTCGCTCATACCCTTTTTAAGCTTGGACAAAATGGTGTTTATAACCGCGTTTAACTGTTTCATTTTTTTGTTGTATTCAGCCTCGGTCATTGTAGCATAGAGACGTATGCTGACATAATTGTCAGAGATTGAATACGCATAAGGCTCGTCAAGCCAGAAAAGCTGAGGGTTGTCCTGAAAAACAGCAAACAGTGATTTTGCAAGCTGACGGCGTGTAATTGAACAGTGGACAATAAAACTCTCCATTTTGTAGTTTGTGTCAGAGCTACTCTCCTTTTCATCGGTAAAATCGGTACAATGAGCAAGGATTTCTTTATATACAAGCCTCTCGCTTTCACTTTCGAGAGTATCGTAACCGGCAGTTAAGGAGATTTTTTTATAATAGGGTGAGAATTTTATCTTTTTATCGAGCTTGCTTTTATCAATCTTTACGGAATTTGATTTATTTGTATTTGTATTTATTATTTTTGATGTCTTTTTAACCTGAACAATTCCCGTGCAGGACGAAAACATTACGGAAATCACCAGTAAAATCGGGATTATAATTCTTTTAAACAATTATTTCATCCTTTATCGGTAATCTATCGGTAGTGTTGCAACCGCATTCAGACTGAGGTCTGCAATATTTCCGCTTAAAAATTCGTAGTAAGCCTGCGAGCCTACCATAGCGGCATTATCTGTACACACACTTTTGTCAGGTTTGAAGAAGGTAAAGCCGTTTTTCTCGGCCTCCTCGCCGAGACGTTTTCTCAAAAGGGAGTTTGCGGAAACTCCGCCTGCAACTACAAGCTTATTAACATTGTAGTCTTTAGCAGCCTTTATAAAATTTGATACCAGCAAATCGACAACAGCAAACCTGAATGATGCACAAATATCTTCTTTGGGAATTTCTTCGCCGCGTTGCTTAAGATTATGTATGAGATTTATAACAGAGGTTTTTAAACCCGAGAAACTGAAATCGTAGGGGGCATCGCGAACTACCGGACGCGGAAATTCAAAAGCCTTTTCGTTTCCCAGCTCGGCAATTTTGTCCATTTCTATTCCGCCGGGATAGGACATTCCCATTGTCCTTGCGGCTTTGTCGAACGCCTCGCCCGCCGCGTCATCACGTGTTTTTCCGATAACCTTCATTTTTGTATAGTCCTCAACCATAACTATATGGCTGTGACCTCCGCTTACAACAAGACACATAAAAGGTGGTTTTAGTTCTTTATAAGAAATATAATTTGAGGCTATGTGACTTCTCAGATGATGTGTCGGGATAAGAGGCTTTCCTGTTGAAAGTGATAGCCCCTTTGCAAAATTTACTCCGACAAGCAAAGCACCGATTAAGCCGGGGGCGTGGGTTACGGCGATTGCATCTATATCTTCAATTGTAAGTTTTGCATCACTGAGAGCGGTTTTGACCACCGGAACGATTGCCTCGGCGTGGCGGCGAGATGCTATTTCGGGAACAACTCCGCCGTAGAGCTTATGCTCTTCGACCTGCGAGGCTATTACAGAGCTTAGAACCTCTCTGCCGTCCTCGACTACCGCTGCGGCGGTTTCATCGCAGGACGTTTCAATTGATAATATCTTCATATAATATTTATTTTCCTTTATAGAATTAAAAATATTTTGTCAGTAATAATGCGTTTTCTACGGGGTTTGAGTAGTAATTCTTTCTCTCCCCAACCTTTTCAAATCCTAGCGAGGAATAGAGATTTACCGCTGCGGTATTTGACGGTCGGACTTCCAGGGTTAAAAAGCTCAGACTTTCCTTATAGTAATCAACAAGGAATTTAACAAGAGCCTTACCTATTCCCTGCCTGCGACAGTCAGGGTGAACGGCAATATTGAGAATATATCCCTCGTCAGCCGCAATGCTAAGCCCTATATAACCGACAATGTCCTCTTTTTTTGCAACAAAAAATTTGCAGGACGGACTTTGAAAGGAGCTTTTTATGCTCTTTTCACTCCAAGGCTTTGAAAATGAAAGGATTTCAAGTTCAGCTATTTTAGGGATTTCGATTTCTTTTAACTCTTCGATAATCATATTTCTTTTATAGAATCATTAATTGCGTCATAGATTTCATCACGGCAACGGCGGTAGGTATCTTCATCACCGCCGTAAGGGTCGGAAATTCCGCCTGTTTCTGCACCTAAAAGCCAAATTTTATACGGGTTGGCTCCGAGTGCGATAAGTGCGTGCTTATGTCGCATACTCATTGTAAAAATTGCGTCAAATTTGCTTAAATCAAGCTCGCGTACATTAGTCGTTCTGTAACGCGAGATATCTACTCCTATCTCCTTACAAACTATAACGGCGTTTGCAGAAACGGGATGACCTTTTGCCGCGGAAAGTCCCGCACTTTTGCAGGATATCGGCAGGTCGTTATCGTATGCCATTTTCTCACAAATACCTTGTGCCATAGGACTGCGGCATGTATTTCCCGTACATACAAATAATACATTTTTCATATTGTCACCTTCCAAGTTAACCCTTTGCGTCATACCAGGTCTTTCCTTTGGACACGTCCGCTGTAAGAGG
>JAFLSL010000124.1 GCA_022510985.1 Ruminococcus sp.
TTTTCGGGCAAGATGAGAATATCTTTTGAATTAAAGGTGATTTTTTTTAATTGCTTATCAATTGAGTTTAAAGCATTATAAAGTTTTTGGTAATTATTAAAATCATCACATACGCCCAAAATAAGTGTAACATAATCTACGCACGACATTTCGACTTCAATATTAAACTCATTTCTTAAAATATCAGAAAGCTCAACGCCGTTTATATCACAATATCCCGTGAAAATATTGAGCTTTGTCATGTCATCATACTTAATGACCTTTAAATTTTTTAGGGATTTACATTCTTTTAAAAGCTCATTTAATGATTTTTCAAATTCTATATATTGCTTTTTGTAGGAATTAATTATAAAATCAAAGCAACTGTCAATTGAAGCCATAAGAACGTACGACGGACTTGAAGTTTCAAAAACAGAAAGTTTAGTTCTGAATAAATCAGGGTCAACGAGATTTCCGTTAACGTGAGCTACAGCACATTGAGTAAGTGCAGGTAAAGTTTTATGTAGGCTCATTATTACAATATCTGCTTTACTTTGAGATACTAAATCAAAAAGATGTGCTCCATGAGCCGCGTCAACAAGAACAGGAATATTTTTGGAATGTGCAATCTCACAGATTTTGTTTAGGTCTGAACTTACCCCTTCGTATGTCGGAGAAGTGATTACAATAAGCTTTGGGTTATGTTTTGTAATCTTTTCTTTAAGTTCTGATAAATCTATTCTTCCGTAAATACCATATTCATCAACAGATGGATTAAGGTACGCAGATTTTGCTTTTGTAAGCTCTATAGCATTATAAACAGCTTTATGGCAGTTTCTTGATAAAAGTACGATATCATTTTGATTAACAACAGAGCTAATGCCTGCCAGAATTCCGACAGTTGAGCCGTTTACAAGAATAAATGAGTTTTCCGAATGATAAATACCCTTAGCTTTATCCTCAATTGATTTAATAATACTATCAGGTTTGTGAAGATTATCATAACCGTCGATTTCAGTTATATCAATATTGTACGGAAAATCGTTTCCTAAAAGCTCGATATTACGTTTATGACCGGGCATATGAAACGGTATTTTATTGTTGTTTTTAAGTTTATCAAATAACATTACGCATTACCGAATTCTTGGAGCTTAAGTTCTTTGTTATGGTCAAGTGCCCAATCTATGCTCCAATAGCTTGTGAAAAGTAAAAGCTTGTTACCCTTTAAATCCTGAATACGCTTTGTATCGGATGCTAAATCAAGAGCCTTCGGATCAATATCCTCATTTTCAATCCAGCGGATAAACTCAAATGGAAGATTTTCCATAATAATATCTACGTTGTACTCGTTTTCAAGGCGATATTTCAACACGTCAAATTGAAGAACACCCACAACGCCGACAATAACCTCTTCCATACCGGCGTCAAGCTCCTGGAAAATTTGTATTGCACCTTCCTGAGCTATCTGGTTTATACCTTTAATAAACTGCTTGCGTTTCATAGTGTCTTTTTGACGTACAAGACAAAAATGCTCAGGTGCAAAGGTAGGGATACCTTTGTATTTAACCTTGCGTTTTGCAGTGCAAACAGTATCGCCTATCATAAAAATACCGGGGTCAAAAACACCGATAATATCGCCGGCATATGCCTCGTCGATAACTTCTCTTTCCTGAGCCATAATCTGCTGAGGCTGAGAAAGACGCATTTTCTTTTCGCCCTGCAGATGATATACGTCCATATCTTTTTCAAATTTGCCCGAGCAAATTCTCATAAACGCAATTCTATCTCTATGTGCTTTATTCATATTAGCTTGAATTTTAAATACAAAAGCAGAAAAATCGGAATCAGTTTCAACTATTCCGTCTTCTGTTTCACGAGGTGTCGGGGGCATTGTAAGCTTTAAAAACTGTTCAAGGAATGGTTCGACACCAAAGTTAGTCAGTGCAGAGCCGAAGAAAACGGGTGTAAGTGTACCGTTTCTGACTAAATCTAAATCAAACTCATCCCCTGCTCCGTCAAGGAGTTCAATTTCGTCAATTAAATCTTGTTTTTTATCCTCGAGTAAAACATCTAGTCTGCTGTCATCAATAGGAATAATTTCTTCTTCAACTTCTTTTTGTCCGTTATTAGCGGTAAATGCGAGTACGGATTTTGATTCTCTATCGTAAACACCTTTAAAATCTTTACCTGAACCGATGGGCCAGTTCATAGGACACGTATTAATTCCGAGAACACTTTCAATATCTTCGAGTAAATCAAACGGACTTTTTGCATCTCTATCCATTTTATTAATAAATGTAATGATAGGAATATGTCGCATTACACAAACTTTGAAAAGCTTTTTGGTCTGATTTTCAACACCTTTGGACGCATCAATTACCATTACAGCAGAATCGGCTGCCATCAGAGTTCTGTAGGTATCCTCGGAGAAGTCCTGGTGTCCGGGAGTGTCGAGTATATTAATACAATATCCATCATATTTAAACTGTAAAACTGAGGAGGTAACCGAAATACCTCTTTGTTTTTCAATCTCCATCCAGTCGGAAACCGCGTGCTTAGCCGTTCTTTTTCCTTTAACTGAACCCGCCAGATTAATGGCTCCTCCGTAAAGAAGAAGTTTTTCTGTAAGTGTTGTTTTACCCGCGTCAGGGTGAGATATTATTGCAAATGTTCTTCGTTTATCTATTTCTTCCCTTAAAGTACTCATATCGTCCTCCATATTCAAATAAACACCATTGTATTTTACTATTTTTGCCTTATATATGTCAATAATTACATCTAAATTTTAAGAAGATAAAATATTTCTCTATTTATGCTTGACAAATTTGTAAATATATTGTAATATATCTGTAATAAATTGATTTTTCCTATTTTTTCATATACCTTCCAAATTTGGGGCAGAGACAGAAGTTTCTGCCTCACCCCATTTTATAGAGAGTTTTTATAAGTTAAAGAGTGATATTATGAGTAATTCAATTGGTATTTATATACATATTCCCTTTTGTCGCAGCAAATGTCCATACTGCGATTTTTTTAGTATGCGAGGAAATTCTGACGACTACAATAAATATGTAAATGTTTTGAAAGCCAAAATTAAAAATTGGGGTAAAAAAATAGATAAGCATGTTGATACAATTTATTTTGGCGGTGGAACTCCCAGTGTTATCGGTGCTGATTTGATATGTGAAATTTTAGAAAGCATAAAAAATAACTTTTATGTTTGTGAAGATGCGGAGATAACTATGGAGGCAAATCCTGCGTCAGGTAAATTTTTTGATTTTGAAAAAGCAAAGAAACACGGTATAAATCGTGTTTCACTGGGGATTCAGTCCGCAAATTCAGAAGAATTAAAAATGTTAGGGAGATTACATTCTTTAGAAGATGTAAAAAGCACAATCGAATTAATAAAAAATTCAGGTATAAAAAATATTTCTCTTGACGTAATGCTAGGAATATCTATGCAGACTAAAGAAAGCTTAAAAGAAACACTCGATTTCTGCATAAAATCTGATATTAAACACATTTCCTCATATATTTTAAAGATTGAAGAAAATACTCTTTATTATAAAAAGAAAGATAGGTATCATTTTCCTGATGACGATTTAACATCTGAGCTTTATTTATATGCTGTAGAGTATCTAAATAAAAACGGATTTAATCAGTATGAAATTTCAAATTTTTCAAGACAAGGTTTTGAAAGTAAGCATAATTTAAAATACTGGAATCTTAAGGATTATCTTGGTATAGGTCCTGCCGCTCATTCATTCATTAACGGAAAAAGATTTTATTATGAAAGGAACTTTGAAGACTTTGCAAACGATGTCATTAAAGATGAAGGCATAGGCGGAAGCGAAGAAGAATACATAATGCTTAAACTTAGGCTTAAAAGCGGACTTGATGTAAAAGAATTTGAAGAAGTCTTCGGACATGAGTTGTCTGAAAACTTCTTCAAAAAAGTTAATTTATATAAAAAAACAGGTTTTATAGATGTTTCAGATAATATAATTTCTTTTACACCTAAAGGATTTTTGGTATCAAACGCTATTTTAGCCGATTTAATTTAATAATAAAACCTAATAAATTTCATAGTATATAAATCACAGGCTGTCACGTCGTTTGTATCAAGCTCATTTATAAGCAAGTAATCCTGAGCAACGGCAAGAAGATAGCCTGATTTTGATTGCAGATTATTGCTGCCTATAAGAAAATCTATTGTAACTCTTCTACCGATTTGAGTTCTGATAAAGCCGTTAAGATATTGAAGGCTTTCACGGGTAACCGCATAAGGTCTTAATAAGTTTTGTGAAGAAACATTCATACTGTTCTCCGTGCTGCCACTATTACTATTATTCGCACTTTCATCATCGGCTTGA
>JAFLSL010000125.1 GCA_022510985.1 Ruminococcus sp.
ACTTATTTACTCTATCACTTTGAATAGACAATTAAATCATTTCCTTTAAAGCATCAAATGCTAAAAAATAGCTGAATTTTCCAAAGCCGGCAATCTGTCCCTTGCAAACAGGAGCAATTACGGAAATATGTCTGAACTCTTCACGAGAATGAATGTTAGACATATGAACTTCAACAAACGGAACATCTATACAAGCTATAGCATCTCTTAAAGCGTAGCTATAGTGGGTCAAAGCACCGGCGTTAATTATAACAGCATCAAAGTTATCCCTAGCAGAATGAATTTTATCAATTAAATCACCCTCGTGGTTTGACTGATATATTTCACATTCAAACTCGTTTTCTTTAGCGTATGATAAAATTTGTTCATTTATACTATCACTGGTCTCATTGCCGTAAACGCCTTTTTCGCGAATACCGACCATATTTAGATTAGGTCCTAAAATAACAAGAACTTTTTTCATATTCTATTCTCCTTAAACTAAATTTTCAATACTTAAATAAAAAAGCGGACAGTATGCTGTCCGCTTTAATATTTATCTGAATTTACGTTTACGAGCCGCTTCGGACTTCTTCTTACGCTTTACAGAAGGCTTCTCGTAAGCTTCTCTCTTGCGAACTTCAGCGATAACGCCTGCTCTAGCACACTGTTTCTTAAATCTTCTCAATGCACTTTCAAGAGATTCATTTTCCTTAAGTCTTACTTCTGACATTTCTATTTCCCTCCCATCGATTATGGGTAATTTTTTAACTAATGTATTTGCTATTATACACCAAGTAGACATAAAATGTCAATACTTATCAAAAAATTAGTGGAAAAATATTAAAAAGTGTTTTTTTAAGGCTTAACGACAATATTAACGATTCTGCCTTTTACGTAAATTTCTTTTATAATATTCATTCCGTTAATTGCATTTGCAACATTTTCGTCGGCTTTAGCAAGACCAAGAACCTCTTCCTGCTCAGCATCCGGTGCAATATTAAGCTTTGTCTTAATTTTTCCGTTAACCTGAACAGCTATTTCAATATTTTCCTCTACACATTTAGACTCGTCATACTCGGGCCATTTCTGCTCAGCAACAATCCCCTCTCCTAAAGAGCACACTTCCCAAATTTCTTCAGTGACATGAGGTGCAAAAGGATTGAGAAGTATAGTGAAGATTGCAAGTTCTTTTTTAGAGATTGAACCGAAAGATGTTACGTCATTAATCAGAGACATTAATGCGGCGATAGCTGTATTGAACTTGATATTTTCAATATCATCGCCAACCTTTTTAATAGCTTTATTAAACGCACTCTCAAGCTCAGGACGAATTATATCTCCGTCAACTAAAATGCTCTGAAGATTATAGAAACGCTCGATAAATCTTCTGCATCCTCTGATGCTTGACGGACTCCACGGAGCAGCTTTTTCAAAATCACCTATAAACATCTCATAAAGACGCATTGTGTCTGCACCGTATTCATTTACAATGTCATCGGGATTAACAACATTTCCTCTTGACTTTGACATTTTCTCGCCGTTCTCACCGAGTATCATACCGTGGCTTGTACGTTTAGCATACGGCTCGGGAGTTGGAACAACTCCTATATCGAAGAGGAATTTATGCCAGAAACGGCTGTATAGCAAGTGAAGTGTAGTATGCTCCATACCGCCGTTATACCAGTCTACGGGTGACCAATACTCGAGAGCCTCTTTAGATGCAAGAGCGTCGTTGTTGTGGGGATCCATATATCTAAGAAAATACCATGATGAACCTGCCCATTGCGGCATAGTATCGGTTTCTCTTACCGCTTTACCGCCACAGCAAGGACATTTCGTATTAATCCAGTCTGTCATTTTTGCAAGAGGTGATTCACCGGTATCTGTAGGCTCGTAAGAATCTACCATAGGTAATTTCAGAGGTAATTCGCTTTCATCAATCGGAACGAATCCGCATTTTTCACAATGAACAATCGGAATAGGCTCGCCCCAATAACGTTGACGCGAGAACACCCAGTCACGTAATTTATAGTTAACCTTTGCTCTACCTATTTTATTCTCTTCAAGCCAGGAAATCATCTTTTCCTTAGCATCTTCTACGGATAAATCGTTAAGGAATCCTGAATTTGTTAAAATTCCTGTTGCACAATCGGTAAATGCCTCAGCCTGAACGTCTTTTCCGCCTTTGACAACCTCAATAATAGGAAGATCAAATTTCTTTGCAAATTCCCAGTCACGTGTGTCGTGAGCAGGAACCGCCATAATGGCACCCGTACCGTAAGATACGAGAACGTAGTCGGACACAAAGATGGGAATTTGTGTATTATTAACGGGGTTTATTGCCTCTACGCCCTTAAGACGAATACCAGTCTTATCCTTTGCTACTTCTGTACGCTCAAAGTCAGATTTCTTTGACGCTTGAAGCTGATACTCTTTTACTTCATCGAAATTCTCAAGCTTATCAGCCCATTTCTCAATAAGGGGATGCTCAGGAGAAATTACCATATATGTAGCACCGAAAAGCGTATCGCAACGTGTTGTATATACAGTTAAAGTGTCACCCGTTGTTGCTGTGAAGTCTACTTCTGCACCCGTTGAACGTCCAATCCAGTTTATCTGCTGAGCTTTAACTCTGGGCGGATAATTAACAAGCTCAAGGTCGTTGATAAGTCTATCGGCATAAGCAGTAATTTTAAGCATCCATTGAGATTTAACCTTACGGATAACCTCGCTCGAGCAACGCTCACAAACTCCGTTTACAACCTCTTCGTTAGCAAGAACGCACTTACACGAAGTACACCAGTTAACATTCATTTCTTTTTTATACGCTAACCCCTTTTTGAAAAGTTGCAAGAAAATCCACTGCGTCCATTTATAGTAATCGGGGTCAGTTGTATTAATCTCTCTGCTCCAATCAAAAGAAATACCGAGAGATTGAATTTGTTTTTTAAAGTGTTCAATATTCTGCTTAGTTACTATTTCGGGATGAATATGATTTTTTATAGCATAGTTTTCAGTAGGAAGTCCGAAAGCATCCCAACCGATTGGATAAAGAACATTATAACCCTGAAGTCTACGCTTACGAGCTACTGTATCTAAAGCTGAGTACGGACGCGGGTGTCCAACGTGAAGTCCCTGTCCTGATGGATAAGGAAATTCTATAAGTGCATAGAATTTCTCCTTAGAAGTATCCTCGCTAGCATGGAATACGCCTTTTTCCTCCCATATTTTTTGCCATTTACCTTCAACGCTTTTATGATTATATTTCACCTTTATACCTCCAAAATATCCGATAAATCTATCTCTTTGCCGTCCTGCCACAGACGTTCAAGGTCATAAAACTCACGTGCTTCTTCGCTGAAAACATTCACGATTACATCAACGTAATCGAGCAATATCCAGCTATCTGAACGATGGCCCTCAATGTGGTTCACCGAAATTCCAAGCTCATCCATTTGGAATTCAACCTCGTCGGCTAGAGCTTTTACCTGAGTGCTGCTTCTGCCGGTTGCAATTACCATATAATCAGCAAGAACCGTAACATCGGTTATCTCAATCACTTTTATATCCTGAGCTATCTTTTTGTCTAAAACCTCTGCTATTTTAACAGCCTGTTCATAAGTTGTCATTATAACAACCCTTTCTTTTCTAAATTACAAAGTATATCGTTATAACAATGAATTGCATTGTTATGTATCGGAAGCTTTCTGTTAGTTAAATCAGAAATTGTAAACTGCAAACCATAAAGCATAGCATCATCTAAATCGTTGAATGCTTTTTCTCTCATTACATCAACGTCGTTGTAGTCACGTTCTGCACTGATAAAATCAGCGGTAAAAATAATTTTTTCAAGCAGTGACATATTTGCTCTGCCTGTTGTATGAAATCTGATGGAATTAATAATATCTTCATCAAGAATTCCCAGATTATCTCTCACATATACACTTCCAGCAATAGCGTGCCAAAGCTTTGAAGAGCTTTTTTCTGCCGCGTCAAGTATTATACCACCGCTTTTTATAATTTGCAACATTTCATCCTTAGGGATTTCTTTGCAGCAATCGTGAAGTATACCCGCAATTTCGGCTTTTTCAACATCAGCGTCGTAACGCTTTGCAAGTTCAATTGCTGATTTTGAAACATTTACGCTGTGGATGTAACGCCTCTCACCCATTCTGTTTTTTATAAAAGAACGATATTCGCTTTTGTTCACAATGTCACATCCGTTATTTTTTAGATTTCGGTAATTTAATCACAGGCTCGTCCGGATTAGGTCTGTACAAAACAAATTTTGAACCTATAACCTGAACAACGTCTGAATTAGTTTCGGGAGCAATTAAATCTGCTGCTTCTCTTGAAGTAATCGG
>JAFLSL010000126.1 GCA_022510985.1 Ruminococcus sp.
TTTATTTTATCAAATTTTGTAGTATATTGCAAGGTTTAACTGAAATGAAATAGTAATACGAGTAATAATTTTAACTTGATTTTTATGCTTTAATGTTGTATAATAACAACCGATACGCCGGTGTGATGGAATTGGCAGACGTAGCGGACTCAAAATCCGCCGGTAGCGATACCGTACCGGTTCGAGTCCGGTCACCGGCACCAAAAATAAGGGCATCCGAGTGGATGCTCTTATTTTTTATGTCTGATATAGTGTCTAAACTCAAAATCTGGCGTTAAAATGTTTTATTAATGATTTTTTAAAAAATTTTTGAAACTTTTTCTCTTCTTTTTGACACTAATATAATGAAAGGGTTTTGATAGGAGTGAATTTGTATGAAAAAAATATTGTCATCAGCTTTGATTATTATATTTTTACTTTCTTTTGTTTCTTGCGTACCAAATAACGAGAAAGATTTTAAATATAATCCTTATGCAAAAACCTTAATTTATAAAGAGCTTCCAAATTACGGATATGTTGATCTTTATGAAGAGAAATTTTCTGAATTTGGTGATTTAGATATTTCATATAACGCAAGCACAGAGCCTTACAAAGAACCTGATCTTGATGATGAGGAATATTTTTATGATGAAGAAGATGAAGAAGAAACTTTAAGTGATGAAGAGTATGAAAAACAAGAGAAAGTAAGAGCTTTCGCTGAAGATAGTTTTTATGAGGACTTTCGAAATAACCAAGTAAGATATGATGACTTTATCGTAACAAAGTTTAAGGACGGCTGGTGCATCAATCAGTATGTGTATGATAAGAAAAAGTTTAAGTATAAGAAGGGCTATTTTACCGATATAACAATTGAAATACCTCGTGAAATTGAAGGAAAGAAAGTCTTGAAGCTCGGTTGTTATATTGAGAGAAATAAATGCGAGAATTATAAAAATGAAGATACTAAAAACTATCTAAAATATTTTAAATATGAAAATAGCAAAGATTACTGCGAATTTAACTACGTGCAAAAAGGATTTCTGTGTACAGTTCCCGAAGAGCTTCATATAACTCTAAAAATTCCCGATACAGTAACCGATATTTCATATAAAGCTCTCGATAGTTATGATGAGTATATTCCTGACGATGCAGAAGGCTACTTTGATTCTAAAGGTTATGTTACAGGAATTGAAGTCGATAAAAATAATTCTTACTATAAATCACAAGACGGTGTAATGTTTTCCAAAGACGGTGAATGGCTTTTGTATTTAAGACCCAAATACTTAGATAATTATAAGAAATGGAAATTTACTGTTCCCGATTCTGTAAAATATATTGCCAATACCCATATTTGTGATTACGTAGATAACTATCACGAATTAACAATCGGACGAAATGTCAAGAAAATTTATTCGAGTATATGGTTTGGTGAATGTGGAATAACTAATTGTATTTTTTATGTTTATAAAAATTCCTACGTTCAAAAATGGCTGGAGGCTCAACGAGAAGGTTATATTCTTATTAATGAATGAATAAATAAGCACCGCACGACAAATTCTTGTGCGGTGCTTATTTGTCAAAAGCAACAATATTTTACTTTAATTAACTTTATTTTTAAATAAGTATCTAAATTTATTTTTAATTCTTTTATGCAATTGTTTGTTTATCTTATTTGTTATATAATGATATGCGGATAGTTTTTTTATTTTTGAAAAACTTTCGGATTATTTTATAAAGACTTTCGGAGGAATTGAAAATGGAAAAAATGCAACAAATGTATGAAGGAAAAGCTAAAAAGGTATTTGCTACCGATGATAAAGATTACTGCATAGTTTCGTATAAGGATGACGCAACAGCCTTCAACGGCGAGAAAAAAGGAACTATTGTAGGAAAAGGCGTAGTAAATAACCGTATGAGCAACTTTATGTTTAAGCTTTTAGAGGCTAAGGGTGTTCCGACTTGCTATGTTGAAGAGCTTAACGACCGCGATACAGTTATGAAGAAAGTGGAAATTGTTCCTCTCGAAGTTATTATCCGTAACAAAGCTGCAGGCTCTTTCTCAAAGCGTTTCGGTGTTCCCGAAGGCTTTGAGCTTAAAAATCCTACTCTTGAATTCTGCCTTAAGGATGATGCCCTCGGCGATCCTATGATTAACGATAGCCAGATTTTTGCTATCGGTGCTGCTACAGAAGAAGAAATCGCAAAAATTTCCGAGTATGCTTTTAAGGTTAACGAGGTAATGGTTGAGTTCTTCAAGAGCGTTAATGTTGAGCTTATCGACTTCAAAATCGAGTTTGGTCGCTATAAGGGTGAAATTCTTCTTGCAGACGAAATCTCACCCGATACCTGCCGTTTCTGGGATGTAGACACCCACGAAAAGCTTGACAAAGACCGTTTCCGTCGTGATATGGGCGGTGTTGAGGACGCCTATGCTGAAATGATGAAACGTGTAGGTCTTGCTGACTAATAAACCTATGTAACCACTGACTAAATCAGTTTTTACGGAGTGTGAACCCCTTGAATTTTAGTTTTGATAATCTTCCAAAAGAAGGACTTCACGAGGAGTGCGGAGTTTTCGGTATATACAGCGACGGTACGATTAATCCTGCCTACGCGTGCTACAACGGCTTACTTGCTTTGCAGCACCGCGGACAGGAAAGCTGTGGCATAGCTGTATCCGATGACGGCGTTACCAACTATCACAAGGATATGGGACTTGTTTCGGAGGTTTTCAACAACTCTATATTAGATTCATTAAGCGGACAGATGGCAGTTTCCCATGTCCGTTACTCAACAGCAGGCGGCTCTGTGCTTGAAAACGCACAGCCGCTTGTTATGCGTTATATAAAAGGTACCTTAGCGGTAGCCCACAACGGAAATCTTACCAACGCTGTCGAAATCAGAAAGCAACTCGAGCACCGCGGTGCGATTTTTCAAACCACTATCGACTCTGAGGTTATCTGTTATATGATTGCGAGAGCACGTATTAATTCAGGCTCTGCCGAAACAGCGGTAGTTGAGGCAGTAAAAGAGCTTGAGGGTGCGTACTCTTTGCTTGTAATGAGTCCGACTAAGCTTATTGCGGCTCGTGATCCTCACGGGTTCAGACCGCTATGTATGGGTAAGTTTAACAACTCTTACGTTTTTGCAAGCGAATCAGCCGCTCTTGATGCGTGCGGTGCCGAATATATTCGTGATGTAGAGCCCGGCGAGATTGTTGTTGTCGATAAAAATGGCGTAAAAAGTATTATGCCAGAGAAAAAATGTAACAAAAGTCTTTGTGTCTTTGAATATATTTACTTTGCCCGCACCGACAGTTTTATAGACGGAATAAGCGTTTACGAGGCTCGAAAGCAGGCAGGACGTATTTTAGCAAGAGAATTCCCCGTTGAAGCCGATTTGGTAATCGGTGTTCCCGAGTCGGGAATTGATGCTGCTATCGGCTATTCTGAGGAATCGGGTATTCCTTACGAAAAGGGAATTGTTAAAAACAGCTATATCGGACGTACATTTATCAAGCCGTCTCAAAGCGAGCGTATGAAATCCGTTCGCATTAAGCTTAATCCGATAGTTGATATGATTAAAGGCAAGCGTGTCGTTGTAATTGACGACAGTATTGTACGCGGCACAACTATTGACCGCATAACTAATATGTTGCGTGATGCGGGAGCTAAAGAGGTTCATATGCGAATAAGCTCGCCGCCGTTTATGTGGCCGTGCTATTACGGAACCGATATTCCGTCACGCGGAGAGCTCATTGCTGTTAATCACACAATCGACGAAATATGCAAGCTCAGCGGTGCCGATACACTTGGCTATCTGCCTGCCGACTCTCTTGATGAAATGCTCGGTGGCAAGTGTACAGGCTACTGTGACGCCTGTTTCTCAGGTAATTATCCCGCGGCGGTTACAAAGCTTACCCTTAAGGGCAAGGAACGCGGCGGTATGAATTTTGAAGATAAAGAAAATTGTGCCTCAAAGGAGGAAGCCTAATATGAATAAAAATGTTTATGAAAGTCCGCTTTCAGCGCGTTATTCGAGCAAGGAGATGAAGTATATTTTCTCTCCTGATATGAAGTTTAAAACGTGGAGAAGGCTCGGGATTGCTCTTGCTGAGTCCGAAATGGAGCTCGGCCTGCCGATTACGCAGGAGCAGATTGACGAGTTGAAGTCTCACGTTGATGACATCAACTACGAGGTAGCTCAGGAACGCGAAAAGCTCGTTCGCCATGACGTAATGAGCCACGTTTATGCTTACGGCCAGCAGTGTCCTAACGCTAAGGGTATTATCCATCTCGGCGCGACTTCCTGCTTTGTCGGCGATAATACGGATATAATAGTTATGCG
>JAFLSL010000127.1 GCA_022510985.1 Ruminococcus sp.
TGATTCCGAAATCGCCGCTGCAAAGGCAATATGGATTGTGCTTAATCTCCTCGATCGCCCTCGCACCGAACGAGTTGAAAATCCTGACCGCGCTGTTCGGCGAAATTTCGTACTCCGAAAGATAGAGCATAAGCTCGCGGATACCCGTGTTTTCTCTGAGCTGTTTGCTTATGTCTGTTGCTTTTTTCAGTGAAATACCTTTAATGATTTTAGCTACCCTTTGCGGTTCGTTTTCGAGTACAAAAAGTGTGTTTGAGCCGAATTCACTTACTAAAGACGCAGCCGTAGACGGGCCAATTCCTTTAATCGAACCTGAGCCTAAGTAGTTTAAAATCCCAGCAACGTCTTCAGGCATACTTTTTTCATATGTAGATACCGAAAACTGCATACCGTATGCAGCGTGAGGTTTGTATGTTCCGATGAGCTTAACTTTTTCCCCGACATTTACGTCGGGCATAATTCCGACAGCGGTCGTTTCGTCCTCGTCATTAAGCTCAATTACGGTGTAGCCGTTTTGCTCATTTCGATATATAATTGTTTCAACTGAAGCCTCAAGCTCAAGTAATTCGTTGTCCTGCATAAAATTCTCCTGAAAATTCTGCTGTTATTTTACTGCTCTAATATTGATAAAAATTTCGATTTATTATACAATTACTATGAAAGTTATATTTGTCCATATATACGGAGGAAAAATTATGGAATTTTTTGCAAATGAAGGTAAAAATGTTGAAATAACCGTAAACGGCACAACATATATGCGTCACGCTATAAAAACCCACTTCGTAAAACAAGGGGAGAGCTATATTGATATTTTTAAAGAATACGTTTCTCCGATTTACGAGGAAGGGGATATCGTTTCCTCTAGCGAAAAGATTATCGCCCTCTGTCAGGGAAGAGTAGTTCGCCGTGACGAATTAAAAGTCGGTTTTTGGGCTAAAACTCTTTCTAAGTTTGCATCTCACCCGGGAGAGGCAGGAATCGGCGTAGGCGAGGCTATAAAAATGCAGTACGCAATAAAGAAAGCCGGACTTTTAAAGGTGCTTTGGGCAAGCTTTGCCGGCGGAGTATGTAAGCTTTTCGGTAAGAAAGGTGTATTCTACGAAATCGTCGGTCAGGAAGTTGCCGGTCTTGACGGATTCTACGGCAAAGTCTGGGAAGAATACGGAGATATCGGTATCGAAAATCCCGAAAACCCCTCGGGCGTATGCGACGAGGTAAAGGAAAAGCTCGGAATCAGCCTTATGATTGTTGACGCAAACGATTTAGGTCAAGAGGTTTTAGGCTATTCGTCTGATATTAACCTATCTGAAGAAGAACTCCACGGACTTATTTCCGACAACCCCTGCGGTCAGGGACACCAACAAACTCCGATTATCTTAATTCGCAAAAAGTCATAATTATTATACTACAGTTTTATCTATAAGTAAATTAAAAAATCGGTCGAAAGCAGAGTTAATTTCTCCGCTTTTGACCGATTTTCTTATTTGTTTTGACTTCAGATGCTTTCAATTCTTTCGTGCATTTGCTCTTTTGTGTAGATTTCCATAAAAGGATATTCGTTGCACACGAGCTTGCAAAGGTGTTTAGTTTCGCTGTCCATATTGCAGTCCAGACAGATTACCTTATCGGGTGCAAACCTACCCATCCACATCACCTTCCATGCGGCATTTCTAAGAAGATACTCCGCGTTTTCCTGATGCTTGCATATCGGCTCAATAAGTATTATTTCTTTATCGTCCTTCGATTTTGAAATTGCCTGCACTATTCCGCGGCACACTTGACAAACCCCGATTACCGCGAAAAATATAAGTACGCATAAGCTGAAATATACCATATACATCACCTATAATATTTTATTTTTTTAAAAATTTTTTGTGAGTATAATTTTTATATTTAAGTAAAAAATAATATCAGAGGTGAGAAAAATGGTTGATAATTCATACGCTAATGAGAGTATCCGCTGTACCGTTACGAGCTGTAAATATCACAATTGCGATAAAAACTACTGCTCTCTCGGAACTATTACAGTAGGCACTCACGAGGCTGATCCTACAGAAAACGAATGCGTTGATTGCGAAAGCTTTGAAGCAAGCAGCTGTTGTTAAATCAAAAGGTCGGGAGATTGCGGAACTTTGCCGCATCTCCCGGCCGATTTTTTAGAATCTATTCATTTTTGCAACCTGTCTGCCGCGTTTATATCTGTACAGTATATTTTCCGCCCATTCACGGTCGATTCTTATAAAGCCCTTTAGCTTTTTGTCCTTAACCGCAAGCTCGTTTACAACGCTTACCGACTTTCCGTAAATCTCAAGTCTTGCACTCTGTACATAAGGCTGTTTTTCTTCTCCTATAAAAAACGTAAATCCCATTGTATTGTTTTCGGTGTTGTACATTGAGAGATAACCCTCTTTAACATCTTTGAGATGATGCTTTTTAGCGACAATTTTTGAGATAGCAAGCTTTGTAAGCTCAATTGCCATATCGTCAAGCCCGCTTTCAAAAATAAAAATCTTTTCCTTAAAGGTGTTGAAGTCGGGAACAATACGCTTGTTTATATGTTTAAGGTTTTTAAAATTCTCCTCAAGCTCCTTATCTGCAAGCTGAAAATGGTCAATTCTCGGAATAAGGTATATCATAAAACGGTTTTTCATATCGTTATAAAGCACTGGATACGTAAGCCTTGCGATATAACCGCACGATGAGCATTTCCACTTAAAAAGACTTTCGTTCATAGTCTTTTCTCTTAAGTCCTTTTGGTTAGTTACATTTATACTTGTATGAAGCCTTGCCTCGGTGGTTTCGTTGCATTTGGGACAGACTATCCTTTTTTTTATTATGCCGGTTGCCATTCATATAACCCCATTTCAAATTAATTATAACAATTAGTAAAGAAATGAGCAAGTAATTTTTAAAAAAACATTGATTTATTGTCGTTTTTCTGTCATAATACATATATAAACTTTAAAGGAGAACATTATGGCTTTTTTAGATTCAGTTAGAAACGGATTTACAAGTGCCGTTGATACGGTTTCAAGCGTAACCCAGACTATAGTTGAGAAGAACCGTCAGAACGCTCAGCTTAACCGTCTTCGCACCATTATGAAGAATGAGTGCGAGATGATTAACCGTGCTTATATTACCCTCGGTAAAAAGTATTACGATAATAAAGTGAACGGCAGAAGCGAAGCTTGCGAGAACGAGCAGGCGTTGTTTAATATTATAGAAAATTCTAAGGCACAGATTAAAAAGGCCCGTGAGCGTTATCTGCAGATTATCGAGAGCCAGACTGTTGAAATCACAAAGAAATATGATATTGAGGATTTAGAGGATATTACCGTTGCTTGCTCTAATGAGGATGAGTACGAAGGCTCACCCTTTGTACCTGATGAGGTAGCAGCCGAAGAGGATATCGACATCACTCCCGAGGTTACAGAGGAGCCGGAGGAGCCGGCTGAAACGGATGAGGAAGTAGCCTCTGACGACAGCTTTTAATTAAGATTTTGGTAAAAATTTGACTTCAGCCGAGCATTCGCTCGGCTGTTTTTTTGTGTGATTGTGTAAAAACTTGACAAAATATCAATTTTCAGCAGTGAATAAAAATCACTTTTTCGACAATTTTTGCATAAAAGAATTATAAAATCTTACCAAAAGTTTAAAATCAAGTGGCTTAAACTTGTCTAAAGTCCCATAAATACTGAATTCTTATTGACACGGGTATGTCAGTTTGGTAGAATAGACGCGTTGTCTTGGTCGAATTAGGAGATATTCAGTTGAATAAGGAGACTCTATGAAGAAAACTAAAACTATAATATCTGCCATGTCGGCACTCGCGATTGTTTCATCGTCAGTTTTCGGCGTAATGGCGGCAGAAACAACAGGAATAATTCGTACAGATGCAAGCTTTGCACCGAAGAATTATTCGCTGAAGGTTTCTATTGACAAGGATAAGGTAGTTAAAAGTTCAGGCGAACAATTTAAGCTCAACGCTAAAGCAAGCGAAGAGAATTACGACGTTAAATACTACAGCAGCGATATAAAGGTTGCTTCGGTAAACAGTAACGGCGTTGTTCGTTTAAGAAAAAAGGGCAAAGCGAAAATCGTTGCCGAGTGTAACGGAGTTAAAAAGGTTTGTACTGTTAAGGTTAAAATGCCTAAGGACAGAAAAACCGAGAGCTCAGCTACAGGCAAGCTTAAGCTTGGTTCATCTACAATGTCAAAAATCGCGTCAGGAATAGGCTGGCAAACCCAGTACGCATATCCCTCTTCTACGATAATGTGCAGTGCGTATTCATTTGCTTATGCGTATTATCAGGTAACCG
>JAFLSL010000128.1 GCA_022510985.1 Ruminococcus sp.
GTATTCTCCGCTCAGTTTCTGCTTCGCAGAACGAGCGATGAGTGAAAAAAGCGTGCTAAGCACGCTTTTTTATATTGTATTAACAAAGCTCGGAATTTAAAATTCTTTGTACAAAACTTCCTGAATGATAAACTTCGGTCTGTGCTTGCTCTCAAGGTAAATTTTGCCGATATATTCACCGACGATTCCAAGCATAAGAAGCTGCATTCCGCCCAGTCCCCAAAGCGATACGCTAAGGCTCGCCCAGCCGCTGACTGTGTTGCCGAGGAAGAACTGTACTATGCAGTAGATTAAAATGATGATAGCAATTATAAACGCCGCAATACCTAAAAACAGCGATACTCTCAACGGCTTCACGGAGAATGAAGTTATTCCGTCGAATGCAAACGCAAGCATTTTTTTAAGCGGATATTTTGATTCGCCCGCAAGTCTTTCGCTGCGTTTGTATTCAACTACCGTGCTCGGGTAACCGATTTGCGGAATAATACCCCTAAGGAATACGTTAACCTCACCGAATTCAAAAAGACCTTCGATAGCACGCTTGCTCATAAGGCGGTAGTCCGCGTGATTATCGACAATATCAACGCCGAGTGCCTTCATAAATTTATAAAAGCCCTGTGCCGTGTTTCGTTTAAATCCTGTGTCGGTATCACGGTTGTTTCGAACGCCGTAAACGATATCGTTTCCTTCGTAATATTTATCTACAAACTCCGGGATTTTATCGACATCGTCCTGTAAGTCCGCATCCAATGTGATGACCATATCAGCGTAATCCTTAGCAACCGTAAGTCCGGCGAGGAGTGCGTTTTGATGTCCCTTGTTTCTTGAAAGATTGATACCGACAAACATATCAATGCTTGCGTGATATTTTTCAATCAGTTTCCAGGTGTTGTCTTTACTACCGTCGTTTACGAAAGCGATTTTGCTTTCGGGAGCGATTTTTTTGTTAATAATCATATCCGCCATAATTTTGTAAAGGCGTTTTGATGTTTCGGGAAGAACCTCTTCCTCATTGTAGCAGGGTATAACCAACCAAAGCTTATCCATATCCTAACCTTCCTTTATCTGATTTTTTTCTGAAATTGATATTTACATTTCGGGCAGCGGATGGTGTGCTTGCCCTTTATGTTTTTAACCCTGAGCTGTGCCTTGCAGCTCGGGCATTTATAGTAACGGTGAGTTCTTCCGTCCTTAAAACGTCTGTAAGTAAGTTTAAAGAAGTCGACAGTTTTAGCAAAAAAAGGTTTAAAAATCTCATTTTCACGACTTCTTTGGTAACAGTTTCTCGACAACATTCTTAGAATAAAAATAACAAACAGAGAAAGTGATACCAGTCTTAAAACTGTTCTCGCGGTGTAATTAAATGTAAAGCGTGCCGCAACATTTACAATCAGCGAAACTGCAAGTATGATTAAATTAAGCTCGTCAAAGCCGTATCGACCTCGCATAAAATTTTGGATTTTGTATATAAAATTTTGCAAAATATCATCTCCGGGGTTATCTTATCATTTGCTTAAGGTTTTAGCAATATACAAAACGCTCACTTTGATGGGAAAAGACTGAGCCTTTCCATAGTCAGAAGTCCGAATTTTTCCTGAACTGAATTGTCACTAAGCTCGCCGTGATATATATTGTAGCTTGAATTTACCTTGTTCGTTTCCTTGCTTATCGAAACCGTTGTAATAGCGATAAGCTGAACTAAAACCGCAACGAGTATAAGCGAGATTTTTGCCGGAATACGAATTTTGTGAAAGAGAAAAATTCTGTGACCGATTAAAAGATTTATAACAAACGGTATTATAATCGCAATCAAATAAATTTTTCTGTCGTTTATTGCGTTGAGAACTTGTTCCTGTGTTACTGTTAAAGCTTGTGAAAAGCTAAAAAAGCTTTTGAAAATGTTGAAGTAAATAAGCTCGAAAGCAAAAAAAGCAGTTATGATAAATGAAAAAATATTACAAAGAACAAGATTAAAAATTCTACCGGCAAATGTGCAAATTAAGGTTAATGCTAAAGCAATCGAAATTGAAAAGCCTATGAGATATAAAATACTCGCAAGGTTAAAGTGCTCGCCGCATCCGAGCCTGAGTGAAATTTCCAGCCAGATTATCAGAACAGGGAAGAAGAAAAGCGTCATAAAATTGCTTACCCTGCGTTTTTTTACTTTAGAAGGCTTGTCCGATTTTTCAAAGCCGTCGCCGTAATCTGTGTTCGAGCGGGGTTCGGGCATCTTTTTTTGTACAGCTTTTCTCTTTTTTACCTTTTGTATGGGTGTAGTTTTCCCCGAAAAAACATCATAGTCAGGAAACTGTTCAAACAAATCGTTAATGTCAGGCATAAACTCACCTTTCAAGTTATGTATATACAATTATAATTCTAATACACAATTATAATATTATCAAGCTTAGTTACACAATTGTATTATTTATTGAAAAAATAAGAAAGCGTGCACGGCAGCACACGCTTTCTTTTTGCACTTATTCCTCGTCTAAAGTTTCATCCTCAATCGGAGCAGTTGTAGGTTCGGTTTCGACTTTTTCGTTTTTAAACAGTCCCCAGTTGTACGGAATACTGCTGTCCTCGTGAACGGCGTCAAAAACCTCTTCCATATCGAGTCCGTACTCATCGAGAGCCTCTTCCAAAGTGAGAATTTTTTCGTCATAAACCACATAAAGTCCGAGTTCATACGGCTTCTGAACCATATTTACGTAGAAGGTGTAGTCGTCGAATTCCTTTTCATATTGAGTATTTG
The DNA here is from genome assembly GCA_022510985.1 of Ruminococcus sp. Lineage (GTDB taxonomy): Bacteria > Bacillota > Clostridia > Oscillospirales > Acutalibacteraceae > Ruminococcoides. The sequence goes on from JAFLSL010000128.1 coordinate 2,753, forward strand.
TATAGGTTGACGCAATTTTAAAGTACAGGTCGTAGTCGTCGGTATTGAGCTTTGCGAGTGTGATGATATCTAATCCCTCGAAGTAATCGCGGAAATTTTCGGAGTTTGGGTTCTTTTCAAGAACCTCGATTCCTATATCTCTTTTGTCGTAATCTTCGATAATCGACGCTACAGCCGAGAAGTTGTCGAAAATTCCTGCCTTGTAGGCATCAGCAAGCGTGTAACTCGCTTTTTTACTGCAAACGTAAATTCCAAGACCGTACGGATACTGCTGGGTTTCAGCTGTGAAGGTGTAGTCGCCCATTATATAATCACATTCGTAATCGGATGAGTTCTTGTTACCTGCATAGCATATAGTATATCCCTCGACCTTTCCGAGCTTATAAAGCCAATCTACAGAAATACCGCTCTTTTTAAGTCGTTTAATATTTTTCTTTCTCTCTGAGATTTTGTTGCCTTTTTGGGATGCGTTTGAATTGTTGCCATTTGTTTTTTGAGGCTTTTTTACGGTTGAAGGCGTTGTGCTCTCGGTTAGAATAACAGGGGCAGTAATTATTTCTTCGGGATTTGCAGCGAAGAGCATACCGTTATGATTTGCAACAGCAACAACCGTTCCTATTACAGCTAAGGCTAAAATGACCGCAACTGAAATAAGCCTTGACGGTTTGAAAGCTATTATTTTTGGTTTTTGTTTTTGTGAAGTTTGGTTAAGTACATTTTCTCTGATTTTTTCAAAATCAGGCATTTGTCGGTCAGTTGCCGACTTAATTAACTTGTTTTCCTTCATATTACTTCACCACCCTTTGTTTTATAAATTTCTCTTATTTCGCTGATTGTTCGGTAAAGTTTATTTTTTATGTATGATTCCTTGACCTTCATAAGCTTAGCGATATCGCCTATAGTCAGGTCAAGTGAAAATCTAAGGAAGAATATCTTGCGGATTTCCTGCGATTTGCCTGCAATTATTTCCTCGATTTCGTCCACAAGCTCGTTTGTGCAGATACTGTCCTCAACGTCCATATCCTCGGATTGTAAATCCAGCGTGATTTCGCCGTTCTCGTTGGTGAAAACCGACAGAGAAAGATCTGATTTCATACGTTGTAAAACGGTATAATGCTTGTATATTTTGTGCTTTGCGATATTGGTTACAAATGCCTCGTCGTTTTCAATAAAGTCTGCTCCCTTTTCTAAAAGCGTAGAATACAACTCCATATAGGTTTCCTGAAGAATATCATTCATATCATCTATATTACCGCATTTTGCAGCGATAAAAGCAAGAATTTTCTTGTTTGTAGAGTCGTAAATCTTATTGAAAACTGACGTGACATTACTGCCACTATTACTCATCTTCATCTCTCCTCACTATAGTAGTGTCAAAAAATAGGAAAAAAGTTTCAAGATTTGTAAAATTTTTTTAAAAATTTTTAAAAAAGGCGATATTTGGAATAAATCTACTTAAAATTAAAGATTAAAATTAAGTTGAATGATGCCGCAACCGGACCGTTTTCCTAATCCGCCTTTCAAATCCGGTCACAGTTATTATGAAAAAACAAAGCCGTCCTTT
>JAFLSL010000129.1 GCA_022510985.1 Ruminococcus sp.
CAGCCTGCTTCTCGTCGTTAATAAGAATCATAATGATGTCAGCCTTCTTAGCAGCTTCTGCGGTAGTATATACCTCAAAACCCTGCTCTTCAGCTCTTTTCCAAGACTTTGAACCCTCGTAAAGACCGATGATTACGTGAGCACCGCTCTCCTTAAGGTTAAGAGCGTGAGCGTGACCCTGGCTGCCGTAACCTACAATAGCAATTGTTTTGCCATCTAAAAGAGAAAGGTTACAATCTGACTGATAGTAAATTTTTGCGTTTGACATTTTGATTTCCTCCTTGCCGCATATGCGGTATTTAAAATTAATTTATTACTATATATGTAACTGTGAATTAAGCCTGAACCGAGTTTTTGCCCTTATCTATGGCAACTGTACCTGTTCTGACTATTTCACGGATACCATACGGTTTTAAAAGGTCGATAAGCGTAGCCGCTTTCTCAACTGTTTCGCAGTATTCAAGTGTAATCGTGCTTGCAGCTACGTCAACAATCTTCGCTTCCATAAGCTCGGCGATTTTAATAACCTCAAATCTCTTTGCTGCCGGACAATGGACTTTTATAAGGCTTAACTCTCGACTTATAAATTCGCCTTCAATAAGTCTTTTAACCTTGATAACGGGGATAAGCTTGTTAAGCTGTTTCTCAAGCTGTTCAACTACATACTCGTCGCCGTTAGCGACAATTGTAATTCTCGAAACAGTCGGGTCAGCAGTAACGCCAACCGCCAAAGAATCTATGTTAAATCCTCTTCTTGAGAAAAGTCCCGAAATTTTCGAGAGTACGCCCGCCTGATTTTCAACTAAAATTGATAAAGTATATTTCATATTTTACCTCACAAAATAGACGGAGTATCGGGATGAACATTACATACAAGCACAAAAGGTTTGTCGCTTTCGACAATATTGTGAATGTACTTTTCAGCATCCTCGTTAGAGCTTACGCAGGCACTGTCAATTCCGTAAGCTTTAGCCAAAGCTACGATATCGGGAGACTCGTTTAAAATAGTAGCCGAATGTCTGCCGCTGTATAGATTATCCTGCAATTCTCTAACCATACCTAAGCGGTAGTTACGCATTACAATGATTTTTATGTTAAGGTTGTTCTGAACGATAGTCGAAAGCTCATTTAAACTCATCTGAAAACTACCGTCACCGCAAACTACAACGACATCTCGCTTTTTAAGCCCGAGCTTTGCTCCGATAGCACAGGGGATAGAGTAACCCATAGTTCCCATACCGCCTGTTGTAAAGAATCTTCCTTCACGAATACGGAAATTGTTAGCACACCAAATTTGGTTCTGACCTACGTCAGCACAGAGGATTGCTTTGCTTTTAAGCATAGAGCTTAATTTTCCGATTAAGGTTCTCGGCTCAACGTAACCGTCAAAGGTTGAGATTTTACTTTGATAATGAGATTTAAGGTCTTTAACCTGAGCGTCCCATTCATCATTAACCCTATAGTCGCCGATATTCTCAACGAGATTTTTCATAACATGGTTCATATCGCCGACAATAGGAATATCAACCTTAACGTTCTTTCCGATTTCAGCGGGGTCAATGTCAATATGAATAATCTTAGTACGCTCACTCATCTGGTCGGGAGATGCAATCGCTCTGTCGCCGAGCCTTGCTCCGCAAACTATCGCAAGGTCTGTAATATGAAGAGCCTTGTTAGCACAACGTCTGCCGTGAGTTCCGAGCATTCCGAGATAAAGCGGATGGTCGCTCGGCATAACGCCGATACCCATCATTGTTGAAAGCACGGGAATTTGTGTCATTTCAGCGAATTTCTGTAATTTTAATTTTGCACCCGAGCTTAAAACTCCGCCGCCCGATACAATAATCGGACGTTTAGAGGATTTAATAAGCTCAATTGCTCTTTGTACCTGAACCGCGTGTCCCTTTGTGTTGGGCTTGTAGCTTTTGATATCAACAGTTTCCGGATACTCAAAGCTCTCGATAGAATTCTGCTGAATATCCATCGGGATATCAATAAGCACAGGACCGGGACGGCCGGTTGACGCAATATGAAACGCTTCCTTGAAAATTCGCGGAATATCCTCAGTTTTAGAAACAAGGTAGCTGTGCTTTGTAAAAGGCTCGCAAGCACCGGTGATGTCAGCCTCCTGGAAAACATCACGTCCGAGTAAATCAGAACGCACCTGACCGGTAATTGCAATCATAGGAATAGAATCCATATACGCAGTCGCAATACCTGTAATAAGGTTAGTAGCACCGGGACCCGAGGTTGCAACGCAAACGCCGGGTTTCATTTTTGCACGTGCGTAACCGCTCGCTGCGTGAGCGGCGTTTTGCTCCTGTCGTACGAGGACATTTTTTATATCAGAATCGTATAATGAATCGTAAAACGGACAAATGGTAGCACCCGGATAGCCAAAGACGGTGTCAACGCCCTCAGCTTGCAAGCATTTAACCATTATATCTGCTCCGGTTATCATAAAACTTTTCTCCCTTAAACCATACTTTCGGATAATAATCCAATATTAAACATTATTATAGTACATTTTGTAATAAATGTAAAGCATTTTTTATATAAGGAATGAGCCTTCTTCCGAAGAAAAAGGCTCAATTAGTAATTTGGTTTTATATTTTGATTTTTAAAAGTCTTGTCGCATAAAGGACGCAGAGCAAGCAAACTCCAACATCTGCAATAACGCTCATCCATATTGCCGCCATTCCGAAGAACGCAAGTATAATTACAAGTGCCTTTATAAACAGTGCGAACGCAATGTTTGTCTTTACGGTCATAACGGTCTTTTTAGCTATTTTAAAAGCCTTCGGAAGTGCGGTAAGGTTGCCTGAAGTAAGTACCGCGTCAGCCGATGAAATAGCCGCATCCGAGCCTAATCCCATAGCAAATCCGCAATCTGCAGCTGCAATAACAGGAGCGTCGTTAATTCCGTCGCCTACAAAAGCAACACCCTTCTTTTTATCCTTTAACTCGTTAACTATATTTAGCTTATCCTCGGGAACAAGCTCAGCACAGCATTTGTTAATTGTGCTAATCTCTTTGCAGGCTTTTTCAGCATTTTCCTTGCTGTCACCTGTAAGTAAAACGAATTCATTAACACCTTGTTTTTTAAGATTTCCAATAACCTTATTAACTTCCGCTCTTACTTTATCTTTTAGTTTAAAAGCACCTATAAGCTCTCCGTCATAAATCAAATACGCGTCCGCTTTAACCTCAGGCTCTTTCTCAAAAATTCTTTTACTTACACATTTTACAATCTTTCCGTCATAAACTGCACTGACTCCGAGTCCCGACTGCTCGCTGTAATCATCCATTTTGAGAAAATCACCATTATAGCTTTCTACTATTGCCCGGGCAATGGGATGTGTTGAATTCTTCTCGACACTTGCCGCAATCTTTAATAAATCATTTTCGCCATAATTCTCAAAAGGAATTATTTTCTCGATAGTTAATTTCCCCTCAGTGAGTGTACCGGTTTTATCGAACGCAATCGCGTCAGCTTTTGCAAGTGCCTCAAGATAACGTCCGCCCTTAAAAAGCACACCGTATTTTGATGCCGCACCGATACCCGAATAGTAGGAGAGAGGAACCGAAATTACAATCGCACAAGGACAGGATGCAACAAGACATACAAGTCCTCTGTAAATCCATTCGCTGATATTTCCCAGGAAAATCGGCGGGATAAACGCAATTGCTAAAGAAATTAAAATAACAATCGGTGTGTAAACGCCCGCAAATCTTGTGATAAGCTTTTCATTTTTACTTTTGGTTATCGAGGCGTCCTCAACAAGCTTGATAATTCTGCTCGCCGTACTGTCCTCATACGCCTTAGTTGTTTTAGCTTTTATAAGACTTTCTCCGTTTACCATTCCGCTGAGAAGCTCAGTTCCAACCTCGGCTGCCATCGGCATACTTTCACCCGTAATTGCCGAGGTGTCAACATTGCTTTTTCCGTCAATTACTACACAGTCCAGCGGAATTTTTGCAAACGGCTTAATAATAATTTCTGTTCCGATTTTAACATCATCGGCGTCAACGGTTTTTTCATTTCCGTTTTCTATAATAATTGCTTCGTCTGATTGAATGTTAGCGAGCTTTTCGATACTTCTGCGTGAATTTTCAACAGCTTTGTCCTCGAGTAGTTCTCCTATTCCGAAAAGAATAGTAACCATAGCTCCCTCGACAAATTGACCTAAACAAAATGCCGCGATAACAGCAACCGTCATCAAAGTTGTTTCGTCAAGTTTAAGCTTGATAACGGACTTTACACCTGAAAT
>JAFLSL010000013.1 GCA_022510985.1 Ruminococcus sp.
ACAATGGTTGATATTCAGGGTCTTGAGGACTTCTTCGGCGATATGGACTTTAAGGTAGCAGGTACTAAGGATGGCATCACAGCAATCCAGATGGACCTCAAAATCAGCGGACTTCTTCCCGAAATGGTTAAAGAGGCACTTGAGAAAACTCACAAGGCCCGTAACTTTATACTCGACGAGATTATGCTCAAGGCTATCGCAGAGCCGCGTCCCGAACTTTCAAAATATGCTCCGAAGATGTTTACGACCTCAATTCCTGCCGATAAGATTTCTGAGGTTATCGGCAAGAGCGGTAAGATTATTAAAGAAATTCAGGCTCAGTGCGAGTGTAAGGTTGATATCGAGGAAGACGGCGATAAGGGTAACGTATTTATCTCCGGTCTTGATGCAGATAAATGTAAGAATGCTCTCAGTATGATTGAGACTATCGCAAACGATCCCGAGCCGGGTGCTATGTTCTACGGCAAGGTTACACGTCTTATGGACTTCGGTGCATTCGTTGAAATCGCTCCCGGTAAAGAAGGACTTTGCCACGTAAGCCAGCTCGATGTTAAACGCACAAAGAACGTAACAGACGTTGTAAATGTCGGCGACGTTATCCGCGTTAAGGTTCTCGAGATTGACGATAAGGGCAGACTTAACTTAAGCCGCAGAGCCGTACTTATTGAGGTTGACGGCTTAGAGCCGGAAAACGACCCTGATGAGGATAGAAAGAATTCACGTCCCCGCAGACCGCACGGCGACCGTCGTTCTCGCAGAAATTAATGTTAAAAAAATAAAATTTTTAAAAATTTTCAGAGAAATTGCATTGTTTTATGCAATTTCTCTTTTTTTTGTGCTGTAAATGAGAGCTGAAAGAAAGGAGGATAATATGTCACAGCTTACTAAAAAAGAAAAGGCGTTTTGCAGAAAGTATCTCGAAACAGGGAGCGTTGAGGAAGCTAAGCGTTTTTGCAAAATTTCTAAAGACTGCTACGAGCTTTTAACGCGTGATGATATTTTAAACGAGATTAAACGTCTCGGCGATGCGATGGATAAGAGCCTTGAGGTTATCGCTAAAAGTGCTTTAAAACGGCTCGCTGTGGGGAGTATTTCAGACGCGGTCAGTCTTATTTTTACCGAAAATCCTGATTCTGAAAAGTTAAAAGGGCTTGACCTCTTTATGGTCTCGGAAATAAAACGAAAGGATAACCTGACAGAAATTAAATTTTTCGATAGATTTAAGGCGGTGCAAAGCCTTATCGAAGGCTTTGAAAGTACAGAAAACGCGGTTCCGTTTTATGACGCTCTGATCGCAGGTGCTGAAAGACTTAACAAAACCGATAATGGAGATTAAACCATTTTCTAATAAGCAGTACAGGGTTTTGACATGGTGGTGCAAAAACAGTCCGAGCTTTGGTAAAGACGCAATAATTTGTGACGGCGCTGTGCGTTCAGGTAAGACATTTTGTATGTCACTATCGTTTGTGTTTTGGATGTTTTACCGATTTAATAATTCTAGCTTTGCAATTTGCGGAAAAACCATCAAAAGTGCCCGGAGAAATATCATAACACCAATGCTCCAAACCTTAAGACAGCTTGGGTTTTCAGTCGAAGAAAAGTTAAGCCAAAATCTTTTGATTATTTCCTACAGGGGCAGAGTTAACCGAGTATATATCTTTGGCGGAAAAGACGAGAGCAGTGCGTCTCTTATACAGGGTATGACGCTTTCGGGTGTGTTGTTTGACGAGGTTGCACTTATGCCTCGTTCATTCGTTGAACAAGCCTTAGCAAGATGTTCGGTCGAGGGAAGTCGGTTTTGGTTTAACTGCAATCCTGAATATCCGGCACATTGGTTCTATCGCAATTGGATTAAAAACGCCGATAAAAAGAATGCGTTTTACCTGCATTTTACGATGAAGGACAATCCATCGCTTTCCAAAGATACCATAAAACGCTATGAAAGCCTGTACAGCGGAAGTTTTTACGAGAGATTTATTCTCGGAAAATGGGTAGCTGTTTCGGGTGCTGTTTATCCTTTTATGAAGGACGGCTCTTTTGTTAAAGTGCCTAATGGACCGTTCGAAAGCTTTGCTGTTTCAGTAGACTACGGAACGGTAAATCCTGCGTCATTCGGACTTTGGGCACTTAAAGATGATGTGTGGTACCGCATTGACGAGATGTACTTCGACTCCCGAAAGGAAGGTTATCAAAAAACCGATGAGGAACATTATAATTCTTTATTAGAATTAATTGGGAATCGAAAAGTAGGGGAGATTACAGTAGATCCGTCAGCGGCATCTTTTATCGAAACAATTCGCCGCCACGGCGAGCTTAATGTAACTCCGGCGGTTAATGATGTGCTTAACGGAATACGTTTAACGAGTACAGCTTTAAAGGAAGGGCGAATAAAAATTTGCGAAAACTGCAAAGACAGCATCCGCGAATTTTCTCTTTATCGCTGGAGCGAAAAGGGTATGGATACCCCGATAAAGGAAAACGACCACGCTATGGACGACATACGCTATTTTGTCGCCACAATTTTGGAGGGCAACGCTTGCTTTTCGGCATTTGCTGCCCGAAGATGAATTTCATAAAAGCATAAGAATTTTTTATTTATTTCTTATACGCCCACAGTAAGACAGAAGAAAATTCTTATGCACAATTTGTGGGCAGAAAGGCTGTGGAAATCAAATTGAATTTCTTTAAAAGAAATAAGCTTGGGGATAATACGGACGCACCCGTATATCCCGTACCTGCGACCTCAAGCTCTCATCCGTTTTCTTCTCTGAATAATTATACTCCGCTTAAACGTGCGGAATATGAGCTTTATTCTAGTCTCAGGGAAGCTGTTCCTGTTATTGACGCGGCTATTGATAAGACGATAAGACTTATGGGTAATTTTGAGGTTACTACCGAGAATAAGGCAATTGAAAAACAGCTTAATAAGTTCTTAAATTCTGTTGCGGTAAACGGCGGAAACCACGGAATATTTCCTTTCATTACAACCTACTTAAACGAGCTTTTGACCTATGGCGAGGCTGTCGGTGAAATCGTTTTAAGCGGTGATAAAAGCGAGATTGTCGCACTTTATAATGCAAACTTAAAGGATGTTTGTATTATAGCCGATGACAGTCCGCTCAATCTGAAGGTTTGTAAAAATGACGTGAATTTAACCCCTGCAAAATACCAGAGCCTTATTATTCCGACTCTTCTCAATCCCGAGCCGGGAACGGTAAAGGGAACGTCAATTTTAAAAGGTCTGCCGTTTGTCAGCGAGATATTACTCACGATTTTTAATTCTATAAAAGCAAATTGGGAACGCGTAGGCGATGTAAGATTTGCTGTTACCTACAAACCTGATAATACTTCATCCGCCGTAACCAAAAGGCAGGCACAGATGATTGCCGACGAATGGAGCAAGGCTATGCGTTCAAGAGACGTATGTGATTTTGTTTCGGTAGGCGATGTAAGCGTTAAGGTTATCGGGGCTGATAATCAGATTTTAGATTGCGACGTACCCATTCGTCATATTCTCGAGCAGATTATCGCTAAGCTCTCTTTACCGCCGTTTGTCCTCGGAATTAGCTGGTCAAGCACCGAGAGAATGAGCACTCAGCAGGCGGATATTTTAACCAGTGAGCTTGAATTTTACCGTTCGCTTATAACGCCCGTAATCGCTAAAATCTCGAAATTATTTTTAAGACTTCAGGGTTACGATGAAGACGTTAATGTTAAATGGGATTTAATTAATCTTCAGGACGAGGTAGAGCTTTCGCAGGCACGTTTAAATAACGCACAGGCTTTAGAGATTGAAAAACGAACAGAGGTGAATAATGAAGACAGCACAAGTTATTAAAAATACTGCCGTTAAGGACGGCGAGCTTGAGCTTATAAACAGCTACGCTCGCAGAGAGCTTAACGAGGACGAGGTATATGTATTTTCGGTTGTACTTTGCGACAACGATGTCGACAGAGATTTTGAGCGATTTACCGTTGAAAGTCTTGAAATGCTCTCTCAGCTTTTTGTCGGAAAAACGGGAATTTTTGACCATAATCCAAAGGCTGAAAATCAGACAGCACGCATTATAAGCTGTAGCGTTGAAGCTGTTTCGGGCAAAAAGAACAGCGTCGGCGATGATTATTTCAGACTTGTTGCAAGAGCGTATATGCCGATTAGTGAGAGCAACAAGGAACTTCGTCTTTCAATCGACAGCGGTATAACCCGCGAGGTAAGTGTCGGCTGTGCGGTTGAAAAGACAATATGCAGTATTTGCGGAAATGATATAAACTCCCACGAATGCAGTCATATCAAGGGCGAGCTCTACGGAGATTCTCTCTGTTACGGAGAGCTTGTGAATCCTTATGATGCGTATGAGTTCAGCTTTGTTGCCGTACCGGCTCAAAAGCAGGCGGGTGTAATCAAATCATTTAAAGGAAAGGAAAAGTCAATGTCAGATATTATAAAATCCATCGAAAAATGCGAGGCTATCGCTCTTTCAAATGGTGATTGTAAAAAACTTAAGGCATATATCGACAACCTGAAAAAGCAGGCTGCCGACGGTGTGGTTTACAGAAACAGTTTAATCGGAGATGTTCTCAAATACAGTGCTATAGTTCAGCCTGAAATCTCGAGAAAAACTATGGAAAGCGTTGCAACGTCGCTCAGTATCGAAGAGCTTAAAGAATTCAAAAGTGCTTACAAAAAGAAAATGAACGGCGAAAATGCTGTTAAACCTCAGCTTTACGTTGAGAAATCCGATAAGAAAACAAATACAAATACAGAGTTTAAAATTTAAGGAGGACATATGAACGTAGATTTTAAGGGCTACGGCGAAAACGTAGCAACATTTATTTGTGACGACAACTCGCTTAAAGCGGGCGATTTTGTAAAAATGAAGGATAACAATACGGTGTGTGCAGCTACGTCAGGCAGCGATATTATCGGCTGTTGCGTTGGTGTTCGAGATGACTATGCCGCTGTACAGCTTTCAGGCTATATTGAGGCTAAGGCTAATGCAAAAATCACTCTCGGCTTAACCGGTATCAGCGTATCAAGTGCCGATACAGTTCAGTCGTCAACATCAGCTTCGAAGCACCTTGTTGTTTATTCTGATGAAAATACAGTAGGATTTATTCTTTAAGGAGGAAATATGGCTAATTTTGAAAATATAACAATTGAAAAGGGTATGTACCAGTCAGGCTCAAAAAATCTGACAGACGTTTTGGAAACTCTCGATCCTTCCGAAAATTACGAGGGTACAGCCCTTGAGGGGCTAGACGCATTCGGACGTCAGCTAAAAAGATTTGATATTAAGGTATCGGGTAAGGGCAGCGACTGCGTTGAGAAATTTTTCCAAACCAGTAACTCCGCCGCACTTTTCCCAGAGTATGTCAGCCGAGCTGTTAAGCAGGGTATGGAACAGGCAGATATTATCCCCGATATTGTTGCTACAGTAACCAATATTGACGGTATGGACTACAGAAGCGTTGCGTCAATTCCCTCAGAAGATGACAAAACCTTAAAGGTAGTTGCTGAGGGTGCTCAGATTCCGCAGACAGTTGTAAAAACTCAGGAAAACCTTGTTAAGCTACATAAGCGTGGAAGAATGCTCGTATCGTCTTACGAGGCACTTCGTTTTCAGCGTCTCGATCTCTTTACTGTAACACTTAACCAGATCGGTGCATATATTAGACGTGCCCAGCTTAAAGACGCTGTTGACGTTCTCTTAAACGGTGATGGTAACGACAATGCCTGCAGCGTAATTCCGGTTGCAAAATCAACTGACGGCATTACATACGCTGATTTAGTAAAGCTTTGGGCAGAGCTTAGTCCCTATGAGCTTAATACAATTCTCGCCCCGACTGACGCAATGCAGAGTATTCTTTCAATGGACGATATGAAAGACAGCACAGCAGGACTTAATTTCCAGGGAACCGGAAAGATGGTAACACCCTTGGGTGCTAATTTACTTCATACTCCGTCAATCGAATCAGGCAAGCTTATCGGTCTTGATAAAAACTGTGCTCTCGAAATGGTGCAGGCAGGCGATGTTGTAACAGATTACGACAAGCTTATTGACCGCCAGCTTGAGCGTGCCGCAATCAGCTGCACCGCAGGCTTTGCAAAGATTTTCAAAGAATCCGCAAAGGCTCTCTCTTACTAAGAGGCAGATATGAACTTCGAGAAAATACTGAACAGATTTAAGCTTATCTCGGGGTTAGCCGATGATGAGGCACAAAAGTGGGGCGACCTTATTAAAGAATCAAACTCCTATGTCAGAGGTCTTGTGACTAAAGTTGAGCTTTTTGATTCTGATGAGGATAGGATTGATAACGCCTCGGCGGTCTATGCTTATTACCGATATATCTGCTACAACGTTGACGAGGAAAGCAGTTTTTCGGCGGGAACTTTAAAAGTTAACCTTAATCAGAATAAGCTTACCTACGCTAAGAAAATGTGGGAATCAGAGCTTGAGGGCTTAAGCGATTTAACCGATACTTCAGAATCTAACTCAACATTTGTGTTTAAGAGGGTGTAAAGTTTTGAAATTTCCTACAAAGTTAATTAATAAATACGGAGTTGTATTAAATCTTAACTGTAACGGTGAAACTATAAGTGTAAAAGGAATTTTAGAGCCGTTTCATTATTCGTATAAAAGTTATTTTAATCCTAAAAGACTTCCGTCAGGAATTTTTGATTCTCGTCATTATCTTTTGATTTTGTCACCCGAATGCAAAAATATGATATTTCGCAACACATTTGTTGAAAAAGGTATAGAAAAATATAGGGTTAAATCGGTAGAAACCTATTGTGCAAACGGACAAGATTTATATGTGTGGGCGGTATTAACCGCCTGCACAACCTACAGTTTGGAGGACGATTATGAATAGTATAACTGATATAGCAGATACACTTATCAGAGATGCAAAAAAAGATTCTCAGCTTGATGATATTCATTTTCTGAAGGAGCACACTCTTGTGACCTATAACTCGAACGATGAAGGTCTCACCGCGGTTGTAAATATTGAAGATGTACGGCACTTAAAGAGCTTTGTGTCACGACTTTATAAATTAGGCTCATACGGAGATATCTTTTCTTCTAAGCTTAATATAAGGCTTTATGCGGGCAGTGATATTTGGGGCTATGATTTAATAAAAAATGCACTTATTTTAAGAAAAGCTATCATAGACGCCGACAGCAGCGGTTTTATAAAAAACAGCAGCATAAGTCAGGTGAAGTACGAAAACAACAGCGGTGCCGTGTATAGAGATATAAGCTTTAATATCGAATATGTTTTATGCGAGGCGGTAGTATGATGACTGTAGAATCCGTAAAATCGAATTTGAATGTATATAAAAATGACGAACACATAGCAGGAATAACTTCACTTTCGGTAGACGAAAGTGAAACAAACCGCTACGTTTATGAAATGCTCACCGAAGAGCCGTGGGCAACCGTATCTTCTGAAAAAAAGTATGTTATAACACTTGATATTTTCGGAGAATGTCCTGTTTTTGAGGACGAGGGCTTTAGTCTGACACTTGAATATAATTCCCGAAAAGTTAAGTATAACTATTGCAAAATAAAGTCGCTCAATACATCGTATGTTGACGGTAATTTAACTACAAAACTGCAGATTTCCTCTGCGGAAAGGACTGAGTAATGGAAGAAAATATTTTAAATATTAACGCTCTGTCTGACGCTCAGAAAATAAGCGAAATCTTTGAACAAGACAGTCGCCGATACAGCCGTGCACTCACCGAGGAACAGGAGGCAAAAATAGGATGAAAATTTCTAAAATCCGTTTTAAAGGCTATGAGTGGGAGCATAATCCCGAAACACTTAAGGTTGTTAACGATAACAATATAAGAGAACAAGATTTACCTTCAGGTAGTTCAATCTCAAGGTATTATTCCGCAAAATGCAGAAAAGTCAGCGGAAAAGGAAAACTGGTTGGAAATGAATGTCTTGTGAAATTTAACGAGCTTGTAAAGCTTCAAGGTCAAAGTGAAAGCGGAATTTTAACCCTTCCGAGCACAAAGCCGTTTTATGCTTATTTTAAAAAGCTTGAGCTTTTGTGCGAACCTTCTCCGAATGTAATAACCTACAGCTTTGAGTTCATAGAGGACTGCGAGAAAAATCATACCGATAAGGAGCCATACTTCCACACTGTAATGGGAGATGAAACCCTTTGGGATATTTCGTATAAATATGGCGTAAATATTGAAACGCTCGTAAGTCTTAATCCGGAAATAAAACGTGTGGACGAGCTTTCAGAGGGACTAAAGGTGAAAATATGCTGAGTTTTAATTTTACTGATATCAGCGGGCATATACTTTCTCTTACTAATCCAATATACATAGTTATCAATCAGGACGAAAACATTCCTGCCGATGATTTAAGCGTTACTTTTCCATTTATTAGAAATGCACCCGAGCTTTGCAGCGTAGAAGTTACGGACGGAAATTCGGTTGTTTTCAAAGGCATTGTTGACGAGCAGCAAAATATCTCAACAGAAAAAAACGCCTACACTAAAATCGTTGTCCGAAGTATGGCGGCTATGCTTCTTGATAATGAGAGCAAGCCCGTAAGCTATACTAATCCCTCAACCTCGGTTATTTTTAATCGTCACCTTTATCCGAATTTAATAAGCGAGTATAGGGGAGAAGAGCTTGTTTTAAATGACAGCTTTAATATCTCAAAGGGCATGACCGACTGGCAGGCGTTTTCCTCGTTTTGTATTAAGGCATTCGGAAGAGTTCCTCGAATTGACGCTGACGGAACGGCGAATTTCAGCGGTGTAACTTCGGATAAAAATATAAAGTTTTCAAATATTGACGGCATTAAATATAATTCTATTAAAGAAAATAAAAAACGCTGTAAGCTGATTTCAGAAGTTTATGTAAAGACCAGCCAAAGTGATATTTACGATACTGTTATAGTGAATAAGGACGTAAAAAACAGAATGGTAGAGCGTAAGCGTTATCTTGATGCGTCTGTATCCGACTCTTTAACTTTAGCGGACACAATGCTCCGTAACGCTGCTCTCAGCTCTGTTGAGGTAACTGTCGAAACTCCGATAAGACTTTTAAATGTTTTAGGAGCAGGAGTGAGTATTGAGGACAATAACCTCGGTACAATAAGCGGACTTAAAGTAAGCAGTATCTATTACAGCCAAACACCTCAGGGTGAGAAAACAATATTGATGTTGAAAAAGGAGAACGAAAATGTGGATTCTTAATTACGTTACGAAAAATTCAATATCCAATTCAGTAGCAGAAAAGGGAAATGTTAAAAGTGTGTCAGACGGACACGTTCAGATAAACGCCTCGAGTGAATACGCAAAAATACCGATAATTGCACCCTACGGCATTACATACGCTCCGATTGCAGGAGAGGAATCAGTCGTGCTGCAAGCCGGCGGAGAGAATATCTGCCTGGGAACAGTTTCAAAAAACGAAACATTAAGCCCCGGGGAGCTTATGCTCAGCTCCTCGGGAGGTGCGACTATTCTTCTTAAAAATGACGGAAATGTTTATATAAACGGAAAGAAGGTAAGCTAATGGATATCAGAATTGAAAACGGGGATATTGCACTAAAGCCTGACGGGACTTCTGAATATGTAGATGATATTTGGCAGCTTGATCAGCAGATTAATCTTGCCTTTAAAATTCCGAAAGCAAGCTTTGTTTACGACAGAAAAATCGGAGCTTTTAACGAGAACTTTGATTTTTTAGAAGAAGGGATTATGGGAAATATCGAGGCAAGGTTAAACGAATGTATTCTAAAATCACAGGCTTACGCTAAAGTAGAATATATTTTTCAGGTTAACGGAAGAATTACAATCGGAGTAATAGTAGATGATGAAGTAAATCCCTTATTTACGGAGGTGCATATAGATGGATAGCTACGAAGATATACTTTCAAGAATGAAAGAAAAATACACCGAGCTTTCGGGAAGAAACGTTCCCGAGCTTTCAGACATAGATATAAGAATGAAAGTTTTAGCAGGAGAAATTTATAACGACGAGATAAATATCGAGTTTATAAAACGTCAGATGTTTGCCACAACTGCAACGGGCGAGTATCTCGATTATCACGCTCAGGACAGGGGACTAAAACGTAAGGGTGCTACAAAAGCAGTAGGAACCGTAAAGTTTTCAGTAAACGAGCCTGCACAGCAGTCAATTAAAATTCCTAAGGGTACCGTTGTTGCGACCTCGGGAAAAAATTCGGTCAGATTTATAACCGACGTGGATGATAATATTTCGATAGGAAACTATAGTGTAAGTATACCTTGTACCGCACAAGAGGGAGGAGCCTCGGGAAATGTTTCAGAAAACAGTATCAGTGTTATGGTAACGCACGTTGTCGGAATTGACAGCGTTACAAATACCTCTGTTTTCACCTCAGGCAGCGACATAGAAAGTGATGAGCTACTGAGAAGGCGTGTACTCGATACATATAAGTCCGTTTCAAACGGTACAAATAAGGCGTATTATAAACGCCTCGCTCTTTCGGTTGAGGGGGTTAATTCCGTAAATGTTGTCCCGAAGGCTCGCGGCACAGGAACAGTTGATGTGTATATTGCAGGCAAGGATATGGTTGCATCCCCATCCATAGTTAACGAAGTCAACAAGCTGATTGCAAAACAGCGTGAGATAAATGTTGACGTTAAGGTTTCTGCGGCATATATCAACAAAATCAATATTGGAGTTTCTGTAGTTTTAAAGGAAGGCTACGATTTGGAAACAGTACGCCAAAACATAAAAACTGCCGTTTCGGATTATATAGACACTCTGGAGGTCGGCGATGATATGCTTGAAAAATATCTTTCCTCAGCCATTATCAATGCCGAAGGTGTTGTCGATTTCAGCTTTATTAATATGTACCCGTCCCATTATATAACTGAAGACGATACCTTTGTGTCCTTAAGGGAAGTCTTTGTTGAGGAGGAAGAGGAATAATGACATCGCTCGAGTCTATGATAAAAAAGCTTTTACCGCTTAATATATATAGAATTGAAGACGATACCAATATAAAAAACGAGCTGTCAGCCTACGCCTACGCTTTAGATATTCACAGAGAAAATATTGACACTCTTATAAAAGAGTGCTTTATCTCAAGTGCAGAGGACTATGGAATTGAAATTCGTGAAAAGGTTATCGGCGATTTAAAAAGCTTTTACGATATTGAGAAAAGGCGAGAGATGCTTACGCTTAGAAAAGGCTTTAACGATAACGATTTTACCGCGGACAGCTTAGGAGAGTTTATAAAAAGCTTCGGTGTAACCGACTATAGGCTTTCCGAGGTTCCGACTCAGAATATTATTTCGGTTTGTGTGGGCGGTTCGTATTCCGACAGCGAGGCAAGATGGATTGAAAATCAAATCCGCCTTATCTTGCCTGCTCATTTAACCGCCTTTGTTTATTTCGGAGGAAAAATCTGGCGTCAACTCAATCAGGAAGATAAAACCTTCAAAGAAATTGACGCTCAGGATTTAATGTGGCAGGAATTTCATTTACAGTAAAATATGAAAATACATTACTCAGACTAATATTGCTCACTTAGTTTGCAACATTGCAGGGTGGGCGATGGCTAAATTTCCATACACGCCTTATCTGCCCACAGTAAGGTTGTGGAAGTTTTTATTTAAATTTGTGGGCAGAAAGGCTATGGAAATTATTATGGCATCAACAAATAAAACTCAAAATCTCGGGCTTAATAACTGGCTCGAAACCGATAAACCAAAACGTATCGATTTTGTATCGGACAACACTATCATAGATAATATACTCGGAACACATATCAAGGACAGCGATCTTCATCTTACCTCTGAAGAGAAGGATAGAGTATCACAGCCGTTTGAGATATCGGTAGGGTATGGTACCGGTAATCCAACTAAAGAAATGCGTACAAGCTTTATTCCTAAAATGGCTATCGTTTTTAAAACGAACTCATCGCCCGTAAAATACGCAAATGATTATCCGTTTGTTAATTTTTGTATTGCAACTCAAAAGGGAACAAGCGGCGGGGCAGAGCTTGTAAATGATACTCTTACTTTAAAACAGAGCAACGTTTCCGAGAACGGAGTGTATTATAATCTTAACGAGCTTTATGCAACGTATGTTATAATTTATTTTAAATAATAAAGAAAATTAAATATAAAAACAGAGAGGATATGTTGACTGCAAATCAACATATCCTCTTTTTTAAATTTTCCACGTCAATCCGTTATATTTTTGATATCCCCAAAACTTTTCCTATTTTATTTTACATTGGATAGAAAAGATAGGTTCTGCTGTAGACTTTTATTATCTAACTGCATTCTGAAATCGTCCGAT
>JAFLSL010000130.1 GCA_022510985.1 Ruminococcus sp.
AAGCGAGGAGTAACCTATCTGAATATGACGGTATTGTCGCCTCGACCATAAAAAAGAGTATCCGATGGATACTCCTTTTTTTATGCTATTAAAAAAAGCGACAGAATTTGAAACCTTGTAAAATAAACAATCCTTTAAACTTTTATATATTCCAAACATTACCGCAATCCTGACAAACTGCTTTTTTCTTAATTTTGTTAACCGCCCTTTGTTTACGCGGAATAAAAATCTTTGCAAATAAAGCAGGAACGGTGAGCCAAATCCATTTGAAAGGAATCCACCACCATCCAATGCACAGCCACCAAATACAGCCGTGGTGTGCATTTTTTAATTTAATCTCGTTAACAACCTGAATTGATATATTATTACTTCCGCATCTCATACATTTCATTTTATTTACCTCGTACTTCTTTTTTGATTTTATTATAATGTTGTTTTTATATTTGTCAATGTGCTGGCAGCATAATATGTGTTATTTAATTATGATTTATAAAAAGTCACAACTTTGTAAGTTGTGACTTTTTCTTTTATATGCTATAATTTTTATATTAATTTTACGAAAAGGTAACTATTATGGATATAAAAGAAAATTTCTCACATATGAATAATATGCAGCAAAAGGCTGTATTCTGTACCGAAGGACCGCTCCTGATTTTAGCCGGTGCGGGTTCGGGAAAGACCACCGTTCTTGTTAATCGTATTGCCTATATTCTTCAAAGCGGACTTTGTCGTCCATGGCAGATTTTAGCGATTACTTTCACCAATAAAGCGGCAGGTGAGCTTAAAGAGCGAATCTGCAACGCTGTACCTGAGGGTGGAGAAGATATTTGGGCGGCAACCTTCCATTCAACCTGTGCACGTATTTTAAGACGTTACGGCGACAGAATAGGCTACTCAAGCCACTTTACTGTTTACGATACTGCTGACCAAAAAAGTCTTATAAAAAAAGCCATGAACCAGCTTAATATTGACGAAAAACGCTTGCCTGTAAAAAGCGTTATCGCCGAAATTTCAAAGGCTAAGGACAAAATGCAGTCGCCCGAAAATATGCTCAAAAAGTCGGGTGACGATTTCCGCAAGGAAGAAATCGCAAAGATTTATCAGATTTATCAGTCCGAGCTTCAAAACAGCGATGCTATGGATTTTGACGATATGCTCTGCAACACCGTAAAGCTCTTTGAAGAAAATCCCGATGTGCTTGAATACTATCAGAACCTTTTTAAATACATTATGGTCGACGAGTATCAGGACACCAATAAGGTGCAATATAAATTTGTTTCAATGCTTGCCGAAAAGTCAAAGAATATCTGCGTTGTCGGCGATGACGACCAGAGTATCTATAAATTCAGAGGAGCTACAATCGAGAACATTCTCTCTTTTGAAAACCATTTTAAGAACGCAAAGGTAATCCGTCTTGAGCAGAATTACCGTAGCACAAAGACTATTCTGAATGCGGCAAACAAGGTTATCGAGAATAATACTGCCCGCAAGGGTAAAACACTTTGGACGGAGAATGAAAACGGAGATAAAATTCAGGTTCATACCGCATTGTCTGAAAGAGAAGAAGCGTCCTATATTGCTCAGCAGGTTATTGAGGGAGTAGCCTCGGGCAGAAAGTTTTCCGATTATGCGGTGCTTTATCGAATGAACGCACAGTCAAACGCCATAGAAACCGCGTTCTCCCGTAGCGGAATTCCTCATCGTATTATCGGCGGTCACCGCTTCTATGACCGTGAGGAAATCAAGGATATGACAGCCTACCTGCGTGTTATCGACAACCCCAACGATAACGTACGTCTTAACCGCATAGTTAATGTCCCAAAGCGTGGTATAGGAAAAACCACAATGGACAGAGCAGGGGAGATAGCTGTTGTAAACGGACTTAGCGTGTATGACGTTATTTCTAACGCATCCGATTATCCCGAGCTTTCACGAGCGGTTAATAAGTTTAAAGATTTTATTGAGCTTATCGACGGGCTACGTGACGCTGAGGCGAGCGGCGATTATTCTTTAGCAGAATTATACGAGCTTATTTTAGAACATACAGATTATAAAAACTATCTCAAAACCGAGAAAGAAAACGCCGATGTACGTATTGAAAATATCGAAGAATTAAAGTCAAACATTATCAAATTTGAGGAAGAATACGGCGAAGAAGCCTCTCTTTCGGCTTTTCTTGAGGAAATTTCTTTGCAGACCGATATCGACAACTACGACGCAGACGCCGACACAGCCGTTATGATGACATTACATAGTGCAAAAGGACTTGAATTCCCTGTAGTTTTTATCGCGGGAATGGAAGAAGGAGTTTTCCCCGGAGTTTCCATTTATTCAAATCCCGATGAACTAAATGAAGAACGTCGCCTCGCGTATGTCGGCATAACAAGAGCTAAGGAAAAATTGTTTTTAACAAAAACAAAGAGCAGAATGATTTTCGGCTCAACTACCCACAACGCTCCTTCTCGTTTTTTAAACGAAATTCCCGATGAGTTTGTTAAGATATCCGGAGAGAGAGGTTTTGGAAGTATTTCGCCATCGTCATACGGCTCGGGCAGAATTGATATTGATGCAAAACCGTCGTATAGTTTAAACAAGGAGCTTACGCCTTCTTTTAAAAAGCCGATAACAAAATCAACCACTACATACAAGGTTGGAGATAATGTTCTTCACAAGGTTTTCGGTAAAGGAATGGTAGTCAAAGCCGAAAAAATGGGAAATGATACGATGCTCGAAATTGTATTTGAAACAAAAGGCACAAAAACCCTTATGGCAAATTTCTGTAAAATGGAAAAAATATAACCCTTAAAAAAGGGTAAAAATAAATATAATAAAAAAGGAGAACAAAAAATGAATCCAGGTTTAGTAATCGGCATTATTATTGCCGCAGTAGTAATTTTAATTCTTTTGTGGGCTATGAAAACCTACAATAAATTAATCAAGCTGAGAACCCAGTGCGAAGAGGGTTTCTCAACAATGGATATTTATCTCAAAAAGCGTTTCGACCTTATCCCGAACCTTGTTGCAACGGTTAAAGGATATGCAAAACACGAGGCTGAAACCCTTGAAAAAGTTATTGCAGCCCGCAATTCATCCGTTTCAAAATCTCCCGAAGAGCAGCTCAAAGACGAAAATCAGATTTCAGGTGCCTTACGCCAGCTTTTCGCTGTTGCAGAAAGCTATCCTGAGCTTAAAGCAAACACAAACTTTATGGATTTGCAGGGACAGCTTAAAGAAATTGAATTCGATATAGCTAATTCACGCAAATACTATAACGGTTGTGTAAAAAAATACAACGTAAAATGTATGACAATCCCCTCAAGCATTATCGCGGCTTTGGGCCATTTTGAGAGAAAGCCTATGTTTGAGGTTGATGATCCTTCCGAAAGAAAGAACGTTAAAGTGGAGTTCTAATATGAAAAAACTTTTAGTGTTTTTTGCTGTTATTGCGATTTTCGTAACAATATTCAGTATAAACGCGTCAGCCGACAGCGGCGGCTATACAATAAACAATTTTGATTTTAAAGGCGTTGTCCACGAAAACAATACTGTGTCAGTAACCGAGACGATTGACGTAAACTTCTATGAGGCACGTCACGGTATCTATCGTGCACTTCCGCTGACAATGTATGTCGGCGGTGCGGTAGCTGATATGGACGATACTCTTTTCTACCGAAACTATGTAACAGATGTTAATGTTAAAGGTTATGAATTTGAGGTCGAGGAAGAGGACGATTACTGCTATGTTCAAATAGGCAGTGAAAACAAATTGGTCGACGGAAATCAGCAGTATGTTGTCTCGTATACCTACACTATGCCCGACGACAGACTTGATGTAACCGACTTCTTCTTTTATTCGGTTTTAGGCTCGCAAACGGGTGTTAGTATTGATAACTTTACCTTTAATGTTGATTTTGACAAAGAGATTCCAAAGAATTCCCGCGACAACCTGCAAGTTTTCAGTGGAGCAATAGGCGTAGAAGAGAATGCCTTGCGAGTAGAGTACAAGGTGACTGAAAACAGCATATCAGGCAAAGTTTCGAATGTTCCCGCATATAATGCTGTAACGCTGTTTACTAAGCTCCCTAACGGATTTTTTGTAGGTGCTAAAACTGTATCACCTGTTCCAATGTGTGTATTATTTGTATTTCTTATATGTGTAGTAATTATAGCAATAATTCTTGCAATAAAAACAAAGCACAATGAACCCGTCGAAACAGTTGAGTTTTACCCACCAAACGGAATAAGTCCTGCCGAAGTCGGAACT
>JAFLSL010000131.1 GCA_022510985.1 Ruminococcus sp.
ATCGCAGAGAAGCTGCATTTCGATATGCTTAACAGGCTTTAAAAACTTTTCTATGTATAACGCACCGTCGCCGAAAGCAGACTGTGCCTCGGCGTAAGCACTGTTGTACGCATTTTCAAATTCCTCAGCGGTTTTTACAAGACGGATACCACGTCCGCCGCCGCCGGAGCGTGCCTTTATAAGAAGCGGATAACCGACCTCTTCAGCTAGAGCCTTAGCACTCTCTACGTTCTCTAAAACGTCGGTACCCGGAGTTACGGGAACTCCCGCAGCACGCATAGTTTTTCGTGCCATATCCTTATCACCGAGAAGATTAATCATCTCAGATGTAGGACCGATAAATTCGATATTACAATCCTCGCAAAGCTTTACAAACTTTGCGTTTTCGGAAAGAAGTCCGTAGCCGGGGTGAATTGCCTGTGCTCCGCTTTGAACAGCCGCGGTCAGAATAGCGGGCATATTAAGGTAGCTTTCCCCTACCCTTGCACCGCCTACGCAATAGCTTTCGTCAGCGAGCTTAACGTGCATAGAATCCTTATCGGCTGTAGAGTAAATCGCTACAGTTTCTATGCCCATTTCTCTGCAGGCACGAATAATACGAACCGCAATTTCGCCTCGGTTGGCAACTAATATCTTACTAAACATTTCTTCACATCCAAAAATTACATTAAAGCAACGCTAAAGTCAGCACTTACGCAGAGCTTTCCGTTTACATATCCCTTAGCACTGATAAAGTAAAAGTTTCCGCGACTTCTTGTCAGAGTACATTCACTCTCTAAAGTATCGCCCGGCTTTACCATACCCTTGAATTTTACATTATCCATTTTTGTAAAATACGGAGTTTTGCCCTCGCATTTATCGGCAAGCATAACACAGCTTGACTGTGCCATCATCTCGCAGAGGATAACACCGGGGACAACGGGATTACCTGGAAAATGTCCCTTTAAAAAGAACTCGTCTCCGCTTATTGTATATTTACCGCGAGAAGAAGTTTCGTCAACCTTTTCAGCCTCTTGTACGAGGAGCATATGGTCACGATGGGGTATAATCTTTTTTAATTCTTCCTGATTCATAATTCACCTTAACCTATTTTAAAGAGCGGCTGATCATATTCAACAACGTCGCCGTTATTTACAAGGATTTCGGTAATTGTACCGCTCTCCTCGGCTGTAATTTCGTTCATAATTTTCATAGCCTCGATAATGCAGACTACATCGCCCTTATTGACTGTACTTCCTACGCTTACGAAAGCCGGCTTATCCGGAGCGGGAGCGGCATAGAACACACCGACCATAGGACTTTTTATGGACTTTCCGCTTTGTGCGGGGGCAGTCTCCTGAACAGGAGCTACGGGGGACGCAGGTGCTACGGGTACGCTTGCGGGAGCAGCCACAGGCTGAGCGACAACATTTGTGCAACAGTCGTTATAAGGCTTTTCGAGGTGAATTGCACCGTCATCGTCAGATACATCTAAAACCGCGAGCTCGCTTTTCTCGAGGAGTTTAATCAGTTCCTTAATCTTTTTTATATCCATAGTTATCCTCCGTTAAATCTTCTTAAAAACAAGGCAGGTATCGTGACCGCCGAAACCTAAGTTTGTGCTTGCCGATACAGTTAAGTCTCTCTTTTTTGCCTTGCCGAGAGTATAATCAAGGTCACATTCAGGGTCTAACTCATCAGTACCGATTGTCGGCGGAATCATTCCGTCCTTTAAAGCAAGAACAGAAACAATTGCCTCGATTGCACCTGTTGCACCGAGCATATGACCTGTCATTGATTTTGTAGAGCTTATGCTTATATCATAAGCCTTTTCTCCGAGTGCGGCTTTAACAGCCATTGTCTCGGTTTTATCGTTCATCGGGGTTGAGGTTCCGTGAGCGTTTAAATAGATAGTATCGTCATCGGTAACGCCCGCCTCTTTAAAGGCAACTCTCATCGCCTCGGCAAGTCCTTCTCCGTCGGGAGCCGGAGCAGTTACGTGGTGGGCGTCGCAAGTATTTCCGTAGCCTGAAAGCTCAGCATAGATTTTCGCTCCTCTTGCTTTTGCATGCTCATATTCCTCAAGAATAAGAACGCCCGCACCCTCGCCCATTACAAATCCGTTTCGCTTTACATCAAAAGGAATTGACGCTTTCTTCGGGTCCTCTGTAGTTGAGAGAGCTTTCATATTTGCAAAGCCTGCAATTGTAAGCGGATGTACAACATACTCCGCACCGCCCGCAATAATTGCATCAGCGTAACCATCTTTTACAGCGTGGAACGCCTCGCCGATTGAGTTTGCTCCCGTAGCACATGCCGACATAACCGAAAGGCTGACGCCCTTTGCGTTATATTTAATTGCAACTTGACCTGTCGCGATATTACCAATCATTTTAGGGATAAAATGTGGGCTTACCTTACGAGGACCTTTTTCAAAAAGGTTCTGAGTATTTTCAACAAAAGAATACAGTCCTCCGATACCCGCACCGATATAGGAGCCTAAGCGTTTCTCGTCTACCGTTCCGATAATTCCGCTGTCCTCAACTGCCTCCTTGGCCGCTGCTAAAGCAAAAATAGTGTACATATCGGTTTTTCTTAAATCACGCTTTTCAACTACCGAGGTCGGGTCAAAATTCTTAACCTCTCCGGCAATTTTTACGGCTGCATCTTCAGTATCAAAGTTAGTAATCTTATCAATACCGCAAACGCCGTCAAGCATATTTTTCCACATAGTCGGAACATCATTTCCGACAGGGGTAACAGCACCTACGCCTGTGACAACAACTCGTCTCATAATTTTCTCCTCAAATATTTATTACATCGCAATTCCGCCGTCTACACGGATAACTTCGCCCGTTACATATGACGCGTAATCGCTGCATAAAAATGCAATTACGTTTGCAACGTCCTCGGGAAGTCCGCGGCGTTTCATAGGAATTGACGCTGCAATTTCGTCTTTTACTTTATCGGAAAGTGCCTGTGTCATTGCTGTATCTATGTATCCGGGAGCTACTGCATTTACGGTAACTCCACGGGGTGCAAGCTCCTTTGCAACTGACTTTGTAAGACCGATTAAGCCCGCCTTAGACGCACAGTAGTTAGACTGACCTGCGTTTCCGTTAATTCCGACAATGGACGCAAGGTTTACAATTCGTCCGCTACGCTGACGCATAAACGGCTTGTAAACGTGCTTTGTCATATTAAACGCACCTTTTAGGTTTACGTTTATAACAGCGTCAAAATCTGCCTCGGGCATATTAAGCATAAGCTTATCGCGGGTTATTCCGGCATTATTTACAAGAATATCAATCTTTCCGTACTCGGAAATAATTTCCTTAATTACAGCTTCGCCTGCCTCAAAATTGCTGACGTCGCAATCGTAAGCGTTCACCTTAACGCCTAAAGCACTTACTGCCTCTAAAGCGGCATTTTTATCTTCTTGCGAGCCGATTCCGACAAGGGCGATATCAGCACCTAAGGATGCGAGCTTTTCGCTTACTGCTCTACCGATTCCGCTGTAGCCGCCTGTAACAACGGCAACCTTATTTTTAAAATCCATAAGCTTCTCCTTTAAACATCAAGAGCCTCAAGGTCAGAAAGATTTTCAACCTTAACAGCTTTAATTTCTTTGTTAATTCTACCGATAAGTCCTGTGAGAGTTTTTCCCACGCCGACTTCGATAATGGTATCAACACCGTCAGCCGCCATATTTTCAACAATTGTCTGCCAGCGTACGGGATTCTCGACCTGAGCCTTTATAAGTGCTTTGTAATCGTCCGAGTAAGGCTTTGCGGTATAGTTTGAATAAATCGGAATTTTCGGTTCGCCGATTTCTATACCTTCCATATATTCTTTAAGTCCGTCTGCCGCCTGTGCCATAAAAGGGGAATGGAACGCTCCGCTGACTGCAAGGCGTTTTGCTCTGCCTTTTTCTGCTGCAAAAGCCTCCGCAAGAGCGTCTGCATTTTCTTCTTTAGTCGCTACAACTGTCTGTGCCGGACTGTTGTAGTTTACGGGATATGTATCGGAAAACTTCGAGCAAATTTCCTCGACTTTTTCAGGCGGTAATTTTAAAACCGCAAGCATAGCTCCGGGGTTAGCCTTAGCCGCCTTATCCATTAATTCACCGCGACGACAAACGAGCTTAAACGCTTCTTCATCGCTTAACATTCCGCTGAAGGCTAAAGCCGCAATTTCACCGAGAGAAAATCCTGCAACGCAGTCGGGTTTTATGCCCTTTTCAGCAACTGCTCTCG
>JAFLSL010000132.1 GCA_022510985.1 Ruminococcus sp.
GCAGCCACACCGGAGTCTTGAGTGACAACAATATCGCCTTTTTCACATTTATTTATAAGGGCTAAATCAACCGCGTCACTGCCTGCACTGATAACGCAAATTTCGCTATAATCACTATGCAATATATGATTTGTATCGCAAAGCAAGGTTACCGCAATCTTATATTCCTTAGCAACCTTTTCAATAATTCTTGTAACAGGACACGCGTCAGCGTCAACATAAATCATCATATATTAATTTCTAAAAGTATGGGACAATGGTCAGAGCCTAAAATATCGGTGTAAATATCTGTATCTGTTATATTATCCTTAATACTATCTGAAACTACAAAATAATCTATACGCCAACCGGCATTGTTTTTTCGTGCGTTAAAGCGGTACGACCACCACGAATAAACACCCGTTACATCAGGATGCATATAACGCCAGCTATCGGTAAAACCTGCGTTTAAAAGTTCTGTGAATTTTCCGCGTTCTTCATCAGAAAATCCCGCATTACCACGATTTGATTTTGGATTTTTAAGGTCAATTTCAGTATGAGCCACATTTAAATCACCGCAAAGAATAACAGGTTTGTTTTTATTTAGCTTAGTCATATATTCTCTTAGATCATCCTCAAACTCCATACGGTAATCTATGCGTTTAAGTTCATTTTGAGCGTTGGGAGTATAACAGCATAAAAGATAGAAATTATCAAACTCGCAGGTTATAACTCTGCCTTCATCCATATGTTTTAAATCAACGCCGAATGTGACATTAATAGGTTTAACCTTTGTATAAACCGCAGTACCGGAATATCCCTTTTTCTCAGCACTGAAAAAATATTTTTCATATCCTTCAGGTGAAAAATCCGCCTGATCAGGTTGCATTTTTGTTTCCTGAATGCAGAAAATATCTGCATTAATGTCTTTAAAAATATTTGCAAAGCCTTTGTAAAGGCAGGCTCTGAATCCATTTACATTCCATGATACAAGTTTCATAATTTACCCCAAATATATTTTATTCATTTCTTTTCTTATTCTTTTATAATCTTTACAGAATTTCTCTACAACTTCATAAAATTCTTTGCTGTGATTATGTATAATCAGATGTGAATACTCGTGTATAATAACGTATTCAATTTGTTCTTTTGTGCAATAAATCAAGTTTGTATTTAGTGTGATTATGCTTTTAACATAGTTACAACTCCCCCATCTTGACTTCATTTTTTTGAACTTCAAGATAGGCTTATTAATATTATACGCCTTAAAAATCTCATATACTTCATCAAACTTACTGTCGATATATTCATAAAATTCTTGTTCGCTATAATTAGGCTTAATCGCAACTTTTGAAGAATCTTCAAAAGTTTTAAAAGCGTTCAGTATAAAATCAGCTTTTTTTAGAACAAATTCATCGATATATTTTAAACTAACTCGTTTATTTGCAGAAACCGAAACACTCATATCGGGTTTTATACGTAAATTTATGTTTTTAACCTTTTTATGCTCAAGATTATATTTAATTATTTTTCCTTTATATTCAACTTCTCTTATCATTTATAAATTACTGCTTCTTTCGTATTTTCTACGCAGGGTTTTTAAAGCTTTGGTTTCTATTCTGCTTATGTACGAACGGCTTACACCGAGTATTTTAGCAACTTCTCGTTGTGTTATAGGATCCTCTCCGTTAAGACCGTAGCGAAGAACGATAACCTGTTGTTCTCTTTCGTCAAGTTCTGAACTTATGTATTGATAAATTTTGCTTACATTAAGTTTTGTATTCAAACTTTCGAGGATATTATCATCTGTGGAAAGCACGTCAATCAGACTTAACGGATTACCGTCTTTGTCGGTGTCTATTGCCTCGTTTAATGATATATCCTGAGAGGTCTTTTTAATGTTTCTAAAGTGCATTAAGATCTCATTTTCAATACATCTTGATGCGTAGCTCGAAAGCTTAATATTTTTATTAATATCAAATGTATTTATCGCTTTTATAAGACCTATTGTACCTATAGACACCAAATCATCCTGATCATTTTGGGATGAATAATATTTCTTAATAATATGGGCAACAAGTCTTAAATTGTGTTCTACAAGTTTATTTCTGGCATCTATATCGCCGTCAGACGCCTTAATAAGATATTCTCGTTCCTCTTTTGAACTTAACGGCTTTGGAAAAGATCCGTTTCCGCAAACATGAAGTAAAAAGAAACAGATATATTGACCTATAAAGTTTAATAATTCAAACAAAACAAACACTCCAAAACATAGAATAATAAATTTTATGTCGGAGTGTTTTTAATTTTGCAAGTCCATTAATTTAAACTTTTATCAACCTGCATCATAATAGCACATTCCATGCGTTTTTTAAACAATTTGCATCCATATTCATATATGCCGTTTATTGAACCTGTAGCGTGATAAGCATTTGCGGCACATCCTCCGCTGCAATAGAGCTTTGCCCAACAATCTTTACATTCAGGTCTTGCATAAGCATTACAAAGCTTAAATTCATTTTGCTTTTCAGTATTCACAACACCTTTCCAGATATCACCCATAAGATAGCTTTCATCACCTACGAATTGATGGCAAGGATATAAATCTCCCCATGGAGTTACTGCAAAATACTCGCTTCCGGAACCGCAACCGGATATTCTTTTATAAATACAAGGACCGCCTTTTAAATCTATCATATAGTGATAAAATGTAATAGGTTTCCCTTCTTTTTCTCTCTTTAGCATTTCCTTAGCTAAAATTTCATATTGCTCGTATATTACAGGCAAATCATCGTATGTAAGAGCGTATGGGTCGTCAGGAGAACATACAACGGGCTCCATTGAAAGCTCCGTAAATCCCAAATCAGCCATATGAAAGATATCATTTGTAAAGTCTGTATTATTATGGGTAAATGTGCCGCGAACATAGTAACCCTTGTTACCTCTACGTTCTACAAAATGCTGAAATTTTGGAACAATAGTATCGTAACTGCCACTGCCGTTGACAGTTTTACGAAGGTTGTCGTGAACTTCCTTTCTGCCGTCAAGGCTTAAAACAACGTTGTGGCATTCTTTATTTGCAAAATCAATTACCTCATCATCAACCAAAACACCGTTAGTAGTGAGAGTGAATCTAAAATTTTTGTTATGTTTTTTTTCTATTGAACGTGCGTATTCAACAATGCCTTTTACAACGTCAAAATTCATTAGCGGTTCACCGCCGAAAAAATCGACTTCAAGATTATGTCTTTTACCGCTGTTTTCAACAAGAAAATCTATTGCTCTTTTTCCTACCTCGAGGCTCATCAAGGCACGCTCGCCGTGATACTTACCCTGACTTGCAAAGCAATATTCGCAGTTAAGATTGCAGGTATGAGCGATATGCAGACACAATGCCTTTATAACCGTGTTTTTCTTTTTGAAATCAAAAGCTAAATCAGCGTAAACATCCTCAGTAAATAGTCTTCCGTTATCTTCAAGCTCTTTAATATCCCTTAAACAATCGTCTATATCCTGCTCACTGATATCAGGATATTTATCGGTTATCTTACTTATAATTGTCTCTTTTTCGGCATTTTTGTACAAAGCTACTATATCATAAGCAACATCGTCAACAACGTGGACAGAGCCACTAAAAACATCTAAAACAATATTATAGTCGTTAAGTTTAAATTGATGAATCATAAATAATCTCCAAACAAAGGAAAAGCCGTTTAACGCAAAAGCGAAAAACGGCAGAAATCCCTAGTAATTATTACTCTTCGTTTAAGCACTTTTCGCACTGCTGATTAGCAACGCCACATGAAG
The DNA here is from genome assembly GCA_022510985.1 of Ruminococcus sp. Taxonomy (GTDB): domain Bacteria; phylum Bacillota; class Clostridia; order Oscillospirales; family Acutalibacteraceae; genus Ruminococcoides. The sequence goes on from JAFLSL010000132.1 coordinate 3,787, forward strand.
TTTTGCAAGCAGACTGGCAAGATGTCTGACATTCACCGCAGCCGCCGCTTACTGTGCTATTCTGTAAATCACGAGTTTCAATAGTCTGAATTCTTTTCATACTGAAAACCTCCTTACTTTATAAATAAATTTTATCACAACTGTCGATTATTGTCAATGATAGTAACAATTTTTAAAGAATTTCGCAGTAGATTTTTTCTTTAAATTTATTATATGTACTTTGAATATCTAAATTGTTTTTAAAACTACTTTTTATAAATGCGATTATTTCTTCACTAATCACTTCTCCGGGCACAATAATCGGACTCCCCGGCGGATATATCCAAACATATTCAGCACAAGTATAGCCTACCGAGCTATTTAAATCAATAAAGTCGCATTTCTTGAGTTCATA
>JAFLSL010000133.1 GCA_022510985.1 Ruminococcus sp.
GTTTCAGAAAAATCTCAGGCAGAGGAATCCGAGAAAATTCTGAAAAACAAGCAGAGCAAGCTTTCAAATCTTCTCAGCGAAAACGAGGAAATTCTCGCGGAACTTTATGATGATAAAAACGATGCCGAAAAGCTTTTAAGCAACGCTAACTCTCAGGAAGCGGAAATTCAGAGTCAGCTTTCTGCATACTATAAAAAGCAGCAAAGCTCAAATAATCCCTCGCCTTCAGGCGGCTCAGGTTCTCCGGGCTCGATTAATGTTACAAAATCAGGCTTTGCTTGGCCTGTACCCGGATATTATTACTTGATTTCTTCATTTAATGAGGACAGAGGCTACAGCCACAAGGGAATTGATATTACAGGCGGCGGAATCATGGGTGCTACCGTTGTTGCGGCTTACGGCGGAACGGTAATCGCAAGCAATAATTCCTGCTCGCATAACTGGGGAAAATCAGGCTCCTGCGGCTGCGGCGGCGGATACGGCAACTATGTGCTTATTGATCACGGAAACGGCAAGCAGACGCTTTATGGTCACCTCTCCTCAGCAAGCGTATCGACAGGAAAAAGTGTCAGCAAGGGTCAGACAATCGGATATGTCGGCTCGACAGGCTGGTCAACAGGTGCCCACCTGCATTATGAATGCAGACTTAACGGCTCAGTATACAATCCGATGAGCGAATACTAATAAAAATTTTTAAAGGCTTACGCAGAAATTTTTCTACGTAAGCCTTTTTTGATTTTTCGCATCAAAAGTGAACGTTCCCATCTAACAATCATATCATCCATACGTTTCTTCCTCTACTTTATTTTGGATAGAATTGATAAGTTTTACGGTTCACATATCTTGCAGAGCTGAAATCCCCTCGGTAAATCCGAGGGGATGGGCTGTTGTGCTACTACAACTTAGCATAATAATGCTTGCCGTCAGTTTTAAAGTAGCAGTAGCCTTTATATTCGCCTTTTTCAATTTCAGATATCAGAGTGTATTTCGTGCCCTTTTTGAGTTTAACTTTATCAGTTAGTTTTTTATTCTCAACAAGCATAGCGGTCGTATCTGATTTAAGAGTATATTTCTTAAATTCCGAAAGCCCTTTGATGTCAAGGTGCTTGTTCATTATCCAGCCTGTTATATCTCCGTACTTAACCTTGCTCCAACCGAAGCCGTCGTCTGTGCCGTCAACAGGCGTTACCTTTTTGCCTTTTTTAAGGCTTTTCAGATTTTTTGAGCTTTTGCCGATAACGTCCTTATAAGCGTATTTATAAATCGCACCGTTTTCTACAAGAGCGACGGTTTTCTCTTTTTCGGCAGAATATTTCGGACGGATAAAACAGTTTACCTGATTTATGTTTCTTTTCTGTTCGAGAACATAGCCGCCGTTGGTGTAGTTTGTGCTGCTTGTGTTGCCCTCTATTGCTTTAAACTCCGTTGAGCTTAAAACCTCGGACACAATTCCGATGTGGGTATGCTCCTTATGATTGCCGCTGAAATCGTAAATCGCCAAATCGCCTTTTTTAGGTTTAGTTTTGTAGCTAAGTTTTTGAGCCGACATTTCGCTCATCACAACTCCGCAACTTGCAACCTTTTTGCCCCCGCAAAATAGCTTAGACGCTCCAAGTTCATTAAAAAGATACCAAATAAATACCACGCACCACGGATAGGCGTCACCGCTGACAGCACGTCCGTAATATTCGGTATTGAATATTACCTTATTGTTGCCGTCGTCCTTAGTGCCTATATATGATTTTGCCTTTTTTAAAATCTTTGTAGCAGTCATTTTAAAATGTCCTTTCCTAATTTGTTTTCAATCTGTCTGATGGTCTGAACTATCTTGTCATATCCGTTTGTTGCAACCAAGAAACTCAGATACATCAGCACGACTGTTTCAATTACAATTTGAGTTGTGAAAGGTTTACTAAAATACAGGCAATAAAGAAATACCATAATACCAGAAAGTAACACGGAAACAATTACAGCGAGGATGTTCGCCGAATAGTTTTTGTTATTCGTATCAAGTATGTACTTTATTCCCTGGACTGTCAGAGTAGTTAATACGCTGACAATAAATAAAACAATGAATATAAACTGAAATCCCATAATTAATCATCCTCGATATTATCTTCGTCCGATATCTCTTCGTCCGTACCTTCATCTACTAAGCCTTTTTTAATTTTATGCTTGTTTTCGATTGCGGATTTTATCAGATATGTTATAACACCGCCTGCCATCGGGGTTCCTACATAACTGTATAAGCCGTCAAGATTTACGTTGTCGGGAGAAGTGATAGCCTGATAGACTGTCACGCCTACTCCGAAAAGTGCAATTAGAAACCAAAGAATTGCTATTGCAAATAGAATTCTTTTGGAGTACTCTTTCATATAAAATCTTCCTTCTCTAAATCGTTTATTCGATGATTAGCAACCTTGATGTCGGTTTTTATAACTTCAATATCTTTCTCAATCTCATATGTTCGCTCTATAAGGCTGTTGTGCTTGTCTACCTTTTTTTCGAGCTGTTCAATTCGATAATTGGAAAGCTTAGTGTTAATAAGAATGCCGACTAATGAGCCAATTGCCGAGCCTGCAAGCCCAATAAGGGCAACGAGTATTTCCGTTGTCATTATATTGTTCCGCCTTCTTCAGTAAGAGGAGTGTTTTCGTCAATTTCGATATAATTATCCGTGTTCTCGCCTTTTGCAAGATACAGTTCCTTGGTACGTAAGGTTTTGGTTTCCTTATCGGTAATCACCATACCTTCTTCGGCGACTAACTTTCTTAGATTAACTGTTTTTGTTTCTGTGGTCATAATGGAATTATCTCCTTTCTATCCTATGCTAAATTCCAATTCTTGTTAATAGCGATTGCTTTCTGCTCGTCGGTAAGCTTTGCGAGGTTTGTTGAGCCGATAGTAAGTGTGTTTGCCGAGAACTTCGTTCTGTCTTTAAGAGCTTTTAGCCAACTGACTATCGTTTCGGTGGAGTAAAGAGTGCTTGCGGATAAATCCACACTTGAATTAAAATCATTGCCTAAAGTAACAAATTCAAGGTTTCGGCAATTAGAAAACGCTCCGCCGCCCATCTCACAGTTGCCGGGTAAGACAACTGATTTTAAATTGGTGCAGTAATTGCACAATCCGCTTTGAATAGAATCCACACTATCGGGTACGACAACGCTTGTAAGCTCATCGCAGTGGTAAAAAAGAGAGCTTCCGCTTATTCTGCTTACGTTATCGGGAATCGTTATGCTTTTAAGCTTTGAGTAACCGAATACCTGAGTTCCGGATAAATCGGTAACGCTTTCGGGAATGTAAATATACGAAAATGTAGAGCGGTAAAACGCGTATTCTCCGATAACAGTCGTCCCCTCGGGTACATGGAGAGTATTAATTTCCTGCCTCTCGATTAATCGTCTGAATTCTGCGTCACTTCCGATTTTATCTATTAGTTCACCGTACTGTGATGTGGGTGTATCGCCGGATATTTCTATAAACTTGTTTTTGATTGCCTCTTTAATGGAGTCAAAATCTTCTTTATTTCTGGCTATAATTTCGAGAAGTTCTTCAAATTCTTTCTCAATCTCAATGCGGGATTTAACCTCTTCGTTTAAGTATAGCGAAGGGTAAACCTTCATCGTCGCGGTATTTGTTTTTCCGAGAACCTCGCCATCAGCTAAGATTTCAATATACATTTCTCTGTCGCCCTGACTGCTTGTTATATCAGTAGTAATCGGGATTTGTGCATAAGACATTTTGCCGAAATCGAGGGAGTATTTAAAACATCCTGCACCGGAGTTTATATAAAGAATAAAACTTAAATCCGTTTTATTTCTTTCGCAAATTTTCTCGGGCACAACAACATTTATTCTGCCGATATTGTTTTCTCCCGTGTAGACTTTTGCGTGATTTATGAGAGTTAATTCTTTGTTCGGAGAGATGTAGAGTGTAATCATAAGTACTCATATCCCTTTGAATTTTTCATAGTTTCACCTTTTCATAAGTTATAATTTACGCTGTGCAATTACATAGGCAAATTTGCTTTAAATTGCATAAAAATACGCAACTTTCAAAAAAATTCCCCTCATTTTTCATGAAATTCAAGCATATAATTATGTACTGAGAAAAACGGGGGATAATTATGCTTACAGCCTTGACGATTGAGAATGTGGAAAACA
>JAFLSL010000134.1 GCA_022510985.1 Ruminococcus sp.
TCAGAAACTCCTTCGCTCGAGTAGTTAGAAAGAGTATTTGCCGAAGATGAATAGTCTTTTATATATGTGCGTAATACACCGCCGTAGGAAGAAGCGGTAACGTGCATAATTTTCGCATAATCAGAATATCTTGCCGAGGCTCTCTCTGCCGATGAACCTCCCTGCAAAACCTCTCCGTACTGGAACGTGGAACCGTTTTCAAGAACTGTGGGCCAGAAATTGCTTGCATATTCCTCGTCGTCATCAGGCAACTCAATATGCTTTGCGGTATCATATCTAAAACCGTCTGCACCGTCTGCTACACACTGCTTTAAATATTCAAGGATAAGATTCTGATAAACGGGATTTTGAGTATTGGTATCGGGAAGCCCGCTATACCACTGTGTTACGGATTTACGTGAGGTCTGATCCTGACCGCCGTTGTAGTTGTGGTAAAGTCCGCCCTCGATATTTTTTAGAGTATCGGAAACTGCGGATTTGTAACCTGTTGTATGGTTCGCTACCACGTCAACTATAACCTTAACTCCGTAGCTGTGGGCAACTTCGCACATCTCTTTAAACTCAGCTTCTGTACCGAGCTGGTAGTTTCCGATTGTGTAGGCTATGGGCTGATAATGATAATACCATTTTCCGTCAGCGTTGTCACCGCTGATTTTAAGACCTGCACCCTCACCCGGATATACCTCGTTAATCGGCGAGGTCTGTATAGCGGTATAGCCTGCTTTCGCAATCTGCTCCATATTATCTTTGATGGCGTTAAAGTTCCAGCACCAACAATGCAGAATCAGTCCGCCTTCAACGTCGTCAAGGAGTCCGTAGGAATTGCCGGCTGTCTGCTCGGTTTCAGAGGCTGCATTCGTGGAAACAGCATACCCCGAGAATACGCCTGCAAGCATTAAAACTGCCAGAAATACGGAAATTATCTTGTTTCTTCTTTTTGTCATAAGAATCAATCCTTTCGTTTCAAAACTTCTATATTTAATCTAATAATTAACGGTTTTTACTGTCGAGATAGTTTTGGAGTATTATTGTAGCTGCTACGGAATCAACAACATTTTTACGTTTTTTGCCACGGGTATTAGTTGCATTTAAGTAGTTATGAGCGGTAATTGTTGTACCGCGTTCATCCTGCATACGGACTAATAGCCCTGTTCTTTCCCTCAGCCTTGCGGCAAACTCACGGGCATTCTGAGCGGATTCGCCTTCGCTGCCGTCCATATTTTTCGGAAGTCCGACAACTATCATTTCAGCCTCGCGGGCTAACGCGACATTAGAGATTTTATCTAGAAGATGCTCCATATTTTTCTCTTGGATTTGAGCAAGAGGTGACGCAAGCATTTCCGTTTTGTCGCAAATTGCAAGACCTGTTCTAGCCTTGCCTAAATCGACTGATAAAATTATCATACTTTACTTTCCCTATTCTTTCCTTTATTACCTTTTATTTTAACAGAATTAAGAAGGATAATCAACATTATCTCACATAATAATTAGACATCGAAAATTCTGCTCCGATACGACAAAGATAGTCGTATTGCTTTTTTGACTTTGTACTGTAAAGCCCGAATTTCATTTTATATTTTTTGCAAAACCTTTTAAGATTTTTAGGTTTGGTGCATAATCTTAATCTTCTCATATTTGATATGACTAAAGTATCTACGCCGTTTTTTACGCACCATTTAGCTACAGATTTAAAGTGGGATTTAGATTTCGGAGCAATGTATACTCCTGTTTTAAAGCCTTTTTTTAAAAACGGCTCAACATCATCTTTTGAGCCAAAAATCAAGGTTCTGTCCTTTAGTCCGTATTCACGAAGAATTTTTAAAATACTATCCTGTCCTCTTTGCGTCAGGTAATATTTTTTGTTACCTTTTATATGTAAATAAAAATAGCCCTTATTTTTGCTGACAATTTCCGCAACCTCTTCAAGAGTTGGTATTATGAGCTTTTCGTTTCTGAATTTTCCTACGTTATCGCCCTTTATAATCGGAAATTTTGATCTGGTTTTTTTGCTAAGTCGCCAGATATACTCTTTCTTTCCTGTGGTTCTTGTTGTGGTTGGGTCGTGTTGCACAAGAAGATCGTCGCTGTCGGTTTCCCATACGTCGCACTCTATCCCGTCAAAACCATTCTCAAAAGCACCCGAGAAGGCATTAAGCGTTGACTCGGGATATTCTCCTGAATAACCTCTATGCCCTATCAACGGAATTTGATTTTCACTCTTTTCAATATTAGACTTAGTTGTTTCCGGCTCGGTTGTTTCGGGTTCCGAGCTGACAGTTTGCGATTCAGTTACAGAGTAAGTCTGTAAAGGAGCTGTCAGGTTTAAAGCCGCCTTACTTTCGAACGAGCAGGATACGGTCAGGATACATTGGAGCATAACGACAGAAAACATAATTATTTTTAATAATTTATTCCTCATAGCTTAATATATCCTAACTTAAAAAATACTTATTCGTTATCAAAAAGTCCGCACCGAAATCAATCATCTTAAAGGCTGATTCACGGTTGTTTATATCGTAGCATCCGACCTTGAGCTTATACTTATGAGCTGTTTTTATATCCGCTTTTCTGAGAAAGCTTTTGTACTGCATTATGAAAACGTCGGCTTTATTCTCACCTGCAAAGCTGATAGCGTTTTCGATATCGTACTTACTTTCCGGTCTTACGAGAAAACCTACACGCAAATCATACTCTTTGAGCTTATGGAAATTATCTCTGTTAGACGTAAAAACAGTCGCTTTGCTGAGCATATTATGTTTTTTAATTATAGATACAATTTTTTCTACCGCACTGTAGGACAAGTCGTTGTTTTTGGTGTGCAGATAAATATTCATTTTGTAATCTGCGGCGGTTTTAATAGCCTGCTCAAACGAAACTAAATATTGGGTTTCGTATTTATCGACATTAATGCCCTTTGTAACGGGGTAATACTTTCTTGTATCCTCGGAAATATTTTTTACGCTTTCATAAATACCCGTATTTTCAAAAATGCTCTTTTCGTGGGAGATAATAAGGTCGCCGGAATAGGTTTCCCAATAATCGGTTTCAAATCCTTGATAGCCTAATTCATAAGCTTTTTTATAAGAGGCAAGGGTATTCTCGGGGGCTTTGTCCATAGCTCCGCGATGACCGACTACTTCTATCATATCTGAGATTGTTGTAAGCTCAGTTTTAGATGATTTTTCACTGTATTCAGTCCAGTTCCATACCCTTTTATACGCTTTTACGGCGTACTTTGTATCGTCAAAATCAGTGACAAAGGATTTTGTAGCTTTATTAAATTTTTTAATTGCCTGATATTTCTTTGCCTTGTTATTGTATTTATAAAGCTTGTAGCCCTCAGCATCATTAACCGAACTCCATTTAAGCTTGATTTTACCGTCAGGCTGTTCAACTGCGGTGAACGTTTTCGGAGCTTTAAGCGGCTCAGCATAAGTGCGATAAATCGCACGGCGATTGCTGTAAGCTAAAAGCGAAATATATAATACAATTAACACAGTAAGAAGAAAGAAAAACAGCTTTCTCTGTCTTCTTCGTTTACGCCCGAGGTTCCGTCCGCGGTAAACGGGCATAGTGTATTGTGACTTTCTTATCATTTATCTTCCCTAAAAATTTATTTTACCAAGGTATAACAGAACCTGTCAGCTCGCTTATTGAGCTGATATTTTTTTCTTCCATAAAAGTTTTAAGTCCGTAGTTAATTTTAAGCGGAGCGTACGGATCGTTAAAAAGTGCTGTACCGATTTGTACAGCAGTTGCACCTGCCATAAGCATTTCGACAGCGTCCTGCCATTTTGAAATCCCGCCCATTCCGACAATCGGAATATTAACCGCGTTGTAAACCTGCCAAACCATACGAACGGCTACGGGGAAAATTGCGGGACCGCTTAAGCCGCCTGTATTGTTTCTTATAATCGGTCGTTTTGAATTAATATCAATTCGCATACCTGTTAAGGTATTAATCATAGAAATTACGTCTGCACCGCTGCTTTCAGCAGATTTAGCGATTTCGGCAATATCGGTTACATTAGGGCTGAGCTTTACCATAAGAGGTTTTTTCGAGTGTTTTTTCACCTCAGCTGTAATATTTCC
>JAFLSL010000135.1 GCA_022510985.1 Ruminococcus sp.
CCTACGAGATTTTCTTTTCCGACGTGAACCATTTCCATCATTTTAAATTCGGTCGGACCTTTAACTGTAATGACAGGTCCGTTGATTCCGAAGATTACGTTATTTTCCATAATTTCATCTCACTTAATTTCAGCTAATTTTTAAATCCGCGTTCTCAATAAACCAGTTTTTTTGGTTTTCAAGTTTGCTGTCGAGAGTGTTGTCCGCAACAAGCTGAAGTTTTTTGCAAAAACCTCGAAGTCCGCCTATACGGATTTCAATATCGCTTTCAACCTCAATCTCAGAGTTAAAAACAGCTTTGATATCGTTTTCGTATTTAAGGTCGTCCTTTTTCACATAAACCGTACAGCTGTTTTCCTTAAAGATATCCGCAATTTCTTTAGCATATGAAATAAGCTTATCCTTGTACTGCGGCGAAGCCGTAAAGTCATTAAGTTTATCCGACGCACGCTTAAAAATTTCACTTACCATATCGTCACGTTTTTTAAACAGTTCGCCTTGTGCCTCAAGATTTTTTACAGCATATTCACCCGTGATTTCAGATTTTTTAGCGGAGAGATGTTTTTTAACATACTTGTCTGCATCAGCCCTGCCCTTAGCTTCGGCATTTTTAACGGCATCAGCTTTTTTTGTCTCAATCTCCGATACAATTTTAGCTCTTTCTTCTTCGTTATATTTATTAATCGCGTTTAAGAAATTGCCTGCCTTATTGTCGTTGTTCATATTAATTTCCATAGCCTTTCCGCCCACAATATAGAAATTATGTGATTTTTCACACTATTACTTCATTTACAGCTTAACTCCGATAGCTTCCTGAACGTATTTTGTAATACTATCCGCTGTTCTTCCGTTTCCGTGACGGTCTGGAATTTCAACAATAAGAGGACGCTTTCTGTTAAGCTTTAAATCATATATAAGGTCGGGACATTTTGAAACAAGGGTTTCCGTCATAAGAATAACCGCAATCTCAGGGTCATCCATAGCCTTTAAAAGCTCCTGACGGATATGCTTGTCGGAATGTACGACAACACCCTCAATGCCCGCAAGCCTCATACCCATCTGGGTATCAACATTATCGCTTATAAGATAATATTTCATAATTAACCGTTGAGAATAAGAATAGAAATAAGCATACCGTAAAGTGCAATACCTTCACCAAGAGCAACGAAGATAATAGCTTTACCGAAGTTTTTCGGATCCTCTGCAGCAGCACCGATAGCAGCAGGAGCACCGTGACCAACCGCAATACCACCGCCGATGCAGGCGATACCTGTTGAAAGTCCTGCACCCAAATACTGTAAACCCTTAGCGATAGGGTCGAGTGCAGCCGCAGCCGCAGGCTCAGTTGCAGCACCAACAGCTAAAGGACAAACTAAGCAGAAAGCCGCTACAGCACCGAATGAAACAAACTGTAAAAGCAAAGAACGCTTAGCGTTTCTGCCTTTTTGAAATGTTTTGGTAGCAAGCACTACTGAAAGAACTAAAAATACAACCGGAACAGCTAATAAAATAGAATTAAAAATCATAATAAAACCTCCATATTTTATAAAATTAATTTCTTACTATATTTAGTCTGACAGGCTCATACGGTCTGCCTTCGCCTGAGTAGAATCGGCTGAACATCTCGTAATATTCAAGACGCAGCACCTGAATTGATACCAGAAGTGCCTCAAGTGCACATACAAGTCCGTTACCGATAATTACAACGGGAATGTATCCTATAGGACCTGAGGTTTCCGCAAGCGTAAATACAACCTGCATCATACCTGCGTGTACAAGCACAAACGCCGCAACTCTCAGAAAGCTCATTGTATTTGAAACGTAGCTTAAAAGTACCTCTATCGACTCGAAAACATTTTCAAGAATAAATCCGCCCCAGCTTTCGGGAGCCCAGTCAGGTTCACCGTCAACAAGCTTTGATAGCGGTTCTCTGAGGAAAATCAGTATAAACATAACCGCAATTACGATTATATAAGGAATACTGAAAAGATTTATTCCGAGCATCATCATTCCGATTAATCCCGCACAAATCATTCCGTAGAATATAAGTCCGCAGATTCCGCTTGTGTCAAATATCATTTTACCGATATTACCCTGTCTTATCGAGGTGTAGATATTTAAAAGCATAGCCACACATAGCAGTGCCATACCTATTCCCACGGCAATAAAGAGTATGTTGTTGGTAAACTGTGAGGACATAACCTCAATAGGTTTTTCCTCCATATTTAGTACGCCTTTATAGAACCAGTCCATAGCGTTCTCGTATCCGAATACACTTCCGTAAAGTGCCCCGAAAACAGTACCGGAAAATCCGCACGGCAAAAGAATTTTACCAATAGGCATCCTTCTTACAAACCACATCAAAGCACCCGCAATCATAACGCAGATACCGTGGCCGACATCGCCGAACATTATTCCGAACAGTAAAACATAGGTGAACGCAATAAACGCGGTCGGGTCAATTTCTCTGTATTTAGGCACACCGTACATTTCCGTGTAGAATTGAAACGGTCGTGCAAGGAAAAAGTTCTTTAATTTTACGGGAGGGGAGAGCTGCAACTCATCGTTTCCGTTTGAAACGCTAACTTCCACGCTTTCAATTTTTTGTAAGTCGGATTTAAGCTTTTTAGCCTGCTTTTCGGGAACCCAGCCCGTTAAGCAGAAACTTTTTCCTCTTTCCATAGCGTGAGTTTTAATCGAGAAGAAAAGGTTGTATTCCGCCGCTTTGGTGTAGTAGCTTAAAATCTTCTTTTCCTTACTGTCTGCAAAATCTTTGATTTTGCCGTTAATTTGCTCGAGATCGTTTTTTAGCTTTTCGATATCGGAGTTAAGGCGTTTGTATCTTTTTTCAGGAGCCTCGTCCATTGATGCAAACGAGCTTTTCTCAAAATAAAGTCTTGAGAAAATTCTCTCAGCCTTTTCGTATTCCGTTAAAGGAACAAAGTAAACACCCCAGATATAAGTTCCTTCCTCGGAGCAGGGAATAAACTCAACGAAATCGGTATTGTAATTTTCCGTGCCGAGCTTTTGAACGTTTTCCTTAGGCATACGACCGAAAACAGCCTTGATATATTCCATTTCAAGCAATTCTTCAATATTGCGGTCGATAGAAACAAAGTGGCTTGTTTCTTCTCTTGCACGCTTGCACTCGTTGTATTCGTGCTGAAGCTTTGCTTTCTTTTTCTCTAATCTTTCAACTGTGTCGATAAGCCTTAAAGAATAGTTATCAATCGCCTCAAAATCGGGATTGAATTTCTTTTTTGTTCTGATATATCTCGGTTCAATTCCAAGCGTTCTCATCGCGTTTGAAATTCTTGAAACAGGCTCGCCGTATTTATTCTGACTGCTTACCCTGACAAAACCCTGCGTGTCGTTATAAAAATTGCTAACTTCGTCGGGTTGGAATACCTTTGATTTTCCGAGTATCATAACAACATCGTCGAGTGAATTTGTATGTCCGATAATACTGAAAGCTTTTATATTTTCAACGCTCAAGTCAAATCACCTCCCCTGAAATTTATATCAATAAATTAGTAATGGTTCTATTACGCTTTTGTCCACATTATATCTTGCACCCTCAATAATACAAATGAGGTTGTGCAGTTCAATCTCACAAAGAATAATGTAAGACATCATAACGGTTGCGGGACTGTCGGAAAAATACATATTGTGTTTAGCCTTTTTAAACTTAACCTTAAGCTCAAGCTCATCAATATCCTCATAATCGAGCTTTCCGATTGTTTTCCCAAAACGTGTAGCGGACATAATATCAAACACCGACTGTGTATCTTCTGCTTCGCACATTTTGTCGATAATCTTCTTTTTTATACTTCCGAAGGGAAGAATATATTTTTCGATAGTCTTGCTGTCGGTATTATAAAAATTCTTTAAACGAATTATGTTGAGAAAATTTCTATAGTCAATAATCGTATTAAAAAGCTCTTCAAGCTCTTTCTTTTCAGTTTCGTCGGTTTTTTCAATCGCCTCAAAAAGCTCAGTGTAAAGTTTTGTATAAAGTTTGTTTTCTATCTCCGGAATAGGAAGAGGCGAATTCTCTTTGAGACTGTATTCCTGCAAAACAGTATCAT
>JAFLSL010000136.1 GCA_022510985.1 Ruminococcus sp.
ATACGGACCATTGTATCATAAATCGCCGCGTCGCCGTGAGGATTAAGTTTCATTGTTGCTCCGACAATATTAGCCGACTTTGTACGAGCGGAACTTAAAAGTCCCATTTTATACATGGTGTATAAAAGCTTTCTGTGGGACGGTTTAAATCCATCAATTTCAGGAATTGCACGCGATAAAATAAGGCTCATAGCATACGGCATAAAGTTTTCCTGAATTGAGGAAACAATATGCTGTTCAGCTACTTCCCCGGCTCCTTCGATTACACCGTTTACTGCAGCCGTATTTACTTTTTTGGCAGGTTTCTTTTTCTTAGCCAAATAATCACCTTCCGTATTTAATAGGAATCTTATTTAAATCAGCTTACATCGAGTTGATCAATATAATCAGCACCGTGGTCTACAATAAAATCTTTTCTACCCTGAAGATTATCTCCGAGAAGAGTATCAAAAATTGCGGCGGTTTGCTCCGCTGAATCAGGCATAACTTTTATAAGTCTTCTTGTAGAAGGATTCATAGTAGTCAGGCTCATCATTTCAGGCTCGTTTTCACCGAGACCCTTGCTACGCTGAATTGTAAATTTCTGATTTCCTATTTCACTAATGTATCTATCTTTTTCGACCTCATCATATGCAAAATAGACCTTGTCCTTAGTTGTAATCTCGTAAAGAGGAGATTCTGCGATGAATACCTTTCCCTCTTTTATGAGAGTCGGTGTTAAGCGATAAAGCATTGTCAAAACAAGAGTTCTGATATGGAAACCGTCCACATCAGCATCGGTACAGATTATTACCTTATTCCAACGAAGATTGTTCATATCGAAATTAGAGAGGTTTTTATTCGCCTTAGCTTTTACCTCAACACCGCAGCCAAGTACCTTTAACAGGTCGGTTATTATATCGCTTTTGAAAATTTTATCATAGTCCGCTTTAAGACAGTTGAGGATTTTACCCCTAAGCGGAATAATAGCCTGAAAGTCGGGGTCACGGGCCTGTTTACAAGCACCTAAAGCCGAGTCACCCTCAACGATAAATACTTCTCGTTCGTTAACATCCTTGCTTCTACAGTCTACAAACTTATTAACACGGTTGGTAATATCAATATTACCCGTAAGCTTTTTCTTAATATTAAGACGTGTTTTCTCCGCGTCCTCGCGGCTACGCTTATTAATAAGAACCTGATTAGCAATTTTCTCAGCCTCAAGCGGATTTTCGATAAAGTAGATTTCAAGACTGTGGCGTAGGAACTCTGTCATAGCCTCCTGGATACCCTTATTTGTAATCGCCTTTTTAGTTTGGTTTTCGTAGGAGGTTATGCTTGAAAAAGATGAAATACAGAGTACAAGGCAATCCTGAACGTCCATAAAATTTATTTTGCTTTCGGTTTTGTTATATTTACCGTTCTTTTTAAGATATGAGTCTATAATATAAACAAACGCGTTTTTCACTGCCTTTTCCGGTGCACCACCGTATTCAAGCCAGCTTGAATTGTGGTAATATTCGGTTTGTGCGATTTTGTTTGAGAAGGCACAGGAAACACAAATTTTGCATTTGTACTCGGGTTTGTCGTCTCTGTCACGGACTTTTCGCTCAGTTTCCCAATACTGAACAGTGCTTAAGCCTTCTTCTCCGACAATTTCTTTAATATGGTCTTCAATACCATTAACATAATTAAAGTTAGTAACATCAAAACTTCTTCCGTTTTGATTGCGGAAAATAAACTCAACACCTGCGTTAACAATAGCCTGACGTTTCATAATGTCAAGAAAATACTCGGCACTTACGTCAATCTCGGTGAAAACTTCAATATCAGGTTTCCAGTGGATTTTTGTTCCTGTATCACGTTTTGAATATTCTTCCTTTTTAAGTCCGCCGATATTTTCGCCATGTTCAAAATGGAGAGAGTATTTGTAACCGTCACGCTTAATTTCAACATCCATATACTCAGACGCGTATTGGGTAGAACAAAGACCTAAACCGTTAAGACCTAAGGAAAACTCATAGTTTTCGCCGTTGTTGTTATTATACTTACCGCCTGCATAAATCTCGCAGAACAGAAGCTCCCAGTTCATTCTGTCTTCGTTTTTGTTATAACCGACAGGAATTCCCCGACCGTGGTCTTCAATCTCATAGGAGCCGTCTGAGTAGCGGGTTACCTGAATTTGTTTTCCGTAGCCCTCTCTAGCCTCATCGATTGAGTTTGAGAGGATTTCAAATACAGAATGTTGACAACCCTCAATTCCGTCTGAACCGAAAATAACGGCAGGTCTTTTTCTTACTCGGTCGGCACCGCTAAGTGAGGATATACTTTCGTCGTTATAATCATTAACCTTCCTTTTTGGCACTACTTTTCACCTCTAAGCTTCTTTATTTTATCTCTTAAATATGCCGCATGCTCAAATTCCAACAGTTTTGCGGCGGCTCTCATCTCACGCTGAAGGCTCTTTATAAGCTGTTCTTTCTGCTGGCGTGACATTTGCCTCATATTTTTAAATTCATCGTCAGTATGTGTAGAAATTTCAATAATATCACTGACCTTCTTGACGATTGTTTTCGGGGTAATATTGTGGTCAGCGTTATATTTCTTTTGAAGTTCACGTCGACGATTAGTTTCGACAATAGCGTTCTTCATTGACGGAGTAACACTGTCGCCGTACATTATAACCATACCCTCGCTGTTTCTGGCAGCTCGTCCGATAGTCTGAATAAGGCTTCGCTCACTTCTTAAGAAACCTTCCTTGTCGGCATCAAGAATAGCAACCAAAGACACCTCGGGAATATCAAGACCTTCTCTCAAAAGGTTAATTCCGACAAGCACATCAAACTCGCCCAAACGCAAATCGCGGATAATTTGCATACGCTCCACGGTGTCGATATCGTGGTGCATATATTTTACTCTTATACCCATTTCAATAAAATAAGCAGTTAAATCCTCTGCCATTTTCTTTGTGAGAGTAGTTATAAGAGTGCGTTCCTTTTTAGCAACTCTTGTATTAATCTCAGAAATAAGGTCATCAAGTTGACCTTCTGTAGGTCGCACGCTGATTTCGGGGTCTAAAAGTCCGGTGGGACGTATAATCTGTTCGGCAATTAAGGTGCTTTTCTCTTTTTCAAAGTCTCCCGGAGTTGCAGAAACAAAGCAAACCTGATTTATTTTTGAATAGAATTCATCAAAATTAAGCGGACGGTTATCAAATGCAGACGGAAGGCGGAATCCGAAGTCAACAAGACTCTTTTTCCTTGCGTGGTCACCCGCGTACATTCCACGAACCTGCGGTAAAGTTACATGGGATTCATCGACAAAGAGAAGAAAATCATCAGGGAAGTAATTTAAAAGAGTGTACGGGGACGAGCCTGGTTTTCTTCCTGACATAATCCTCGAATAGTTTTCTATTCCGCTGCAAAAACCTGTTTCAAGCAGCATATCAATATCATAATTTGTTCTCTGCTCTATTCTTTGGGCCTCTAAAAGCTTACCCTTAGACTGAAAGTATTCAATCCTTTCAGAAAGCTCACGTCGAATTTCGGCTACAGCATCAAGCATTTTATCTCTTGAAACAATGTAATGGGACGCGGGATAAATTGCGGCATGGCGGAGCGTTCCCATAAGTTCACCCGTAAGGGGATTTATCTCGCTTATTCTGTCAATTTCATCTCCGAAAAACTCAACGCGTATAACGCGATCGCTTGCAGATGCTGGGAAAATTTCTAAAGTATCCCCTCTTACGCGGAATTTGTTACGGGTAAAATTCTCGTCATTTCTTTCGTACTGAAGTTCAACAAGCTTTTTTACAAGCTCGTTTCTTCCCTTTTCCATACCCGGACGAAGGGAAATAACCATATTTCGATAATCTATCGGGTCGCCTAAGCTGTAGATGCAAGATACCGAGGCTACAATGATAACGTCCCTGCGTTCGGAAAGTGCTAAGGTTGCACTGTGGCGAAGTTTATCTATTTCATCGTTAATTGAACTGTCTTTTTCTATATAAGTATCGGTTGTGGGAACATAAGCCTCGGGCTGATAATATTCATAATAAGACACAAAATACTCAACCG
>JAFLSL010000137.1 GCA_022510985.1 Ruminococcus sp.
ACTTGAACCTGCGGCATCTTGGTCCCAAACCAAGCACTCTACCAAACTGAGTTACACCTCGATAGTATTTAATTGTGATCGCTGTTGTGGTCAGCTATGTGGTCAAAGACGTTTTCTGACCGATTTTTTCGGGAACCTGATATTCCCGAAAGCAAGGTGTTATGCGGAGTTTAGCGATTTGTAAAATCTTACCGAATCTGAAAGCGTACACGCTCCCAAACCAAGCACTCTACCAAACTGAGTTACACCTCGTAATTTTTACAGCTTTCTAATTATATAGCAATGGGAATTAAAAGTCAACACTTTTATTTTGGGCGAGGGTGTGGTATTATTTTCTTTGCAAGAGGGTGAAAAAATGACTAAGGTCGATTTGATTACGGGGTTTCTCGGGTCAGGCAAGACTACTTTTCTTAAAAAATACGCACTTTTTTTGCTCGACAGCGGGCAGAAAATCGGTATTCTAGAGAACGATTACGGTGCCGTCAATGTTGATATGATGCTGTTATCTGAGCTTTTGGGCGAGAACTGCGAACTTGAAACGGTTGCAGGAGCTTGCGACTATGACTGCCACAAGCGACGCTTTAAAACAAAGCTCATCGCTATGGGAATGCAGGGGTTCGACAGGGTTATAATTGAGCCGTCGGGAATTTTTGATGTGGATGAATTTTTTGATGTTCTTCACGAGGAACCGCTCGACCGCTGGTATGAAATCGGCAGCGTTATTGCGATTGTTGACGCTTTATCGGACGACGAGTTCTCGCATAATTCTAGCTATCTTTTAGCGTCGCAGGTTGCAAACGCCGGTGCGGTAGTTCTGAGTAAAACTCAATTTGCCGACAAAGACAAGATAAATACTAAAATTGATACTCTCAACAAGGCTCTTGAAAAGGTACAATGCGATCGCCGTTTTGGAGATGACATTATCTCAAAAGATTGGTCGGATTTTACCGCTGATGATTTCAAAAAAATTGGCGAAAGCGGTTACACTATTCACGACTACACAAAAAATATTTTGGACGATAACAACTATTCAAGTCTGTATTTTATGAACAGCAGTCTTTCTGTAAAACAGCTTAAAATAATTGTCAAAAAGCTTTTAAGCGGAGAAAATTACGGCAAGATTTTTCGTGTTAAGGGATTTATAAAATCAGATGAAAAGTGGTATGAACTAAATGCTACGAAAAAACAATTTGAGCTAAATTCGATAGATAACGGGCAGGAGATTATCATTGTTATAGGCGAAAATCTGAATGATGAAGAAATAAGAAAAACATTTGAAAATTAAAAACAAAAAGAGCGTGCGGTTAACGTACGCTCTTTTTAATAAAGATTTAAGAAGTTAAAAGTTAAATTGAGTTTTATTTGAATTAAATATTTTGCATTATGTACTACTTACATCATTATTCAATGATTTTAGCCGTTCCAATTTATAAAAACAAAGCCAATACAGGAAGCAGGATAAGAATAATTGCTAAAATTTTAGTGATTATACTATTTTTAGAACTAATCCAAGAATATATCATAGAAAAAACAAAACTTGTAAATGCTAATGATCCACTTACCTTAAAAAAGATATTACCTAGTGGTATAAAAAAATCAACATCAGCTATAAACACAATACTTTCGATCACAAAAAGCAAACAAGAAACAATCGGTAAAAGAAAATTAAAAACAAAAAGCACTTTGCTGACTTCTTTAAAGTAATCGATATAAAAATAGTTGATTAAAAAATTTTCACTTTTATGTTTTTAAAAATATTTGTTGTTATGGTTTTTAGCAATTTCCAATTGTATAAAGTTACCATAAGCAAGTGATTTTAAAATCAATAATATGATACATAAAATTATTATTACATAATAGTCTACCAACATATATATCACCTTTTTGGGGTTGCAAATTTATATCCAAACTGTGCAGCCCAAATCTAAGTTATTACCTATAATAAATATCGTCTCCTTTTGTTATTTCCTTAAATAGCCTGAAAAAATAAACCAAAAATCTTATAGGACATAATATTGTCAAGCAAAGAAAACCAATAATTCCGAAAAAATTATATCTACCTCTTTCTAATGGGGACAAATATAATTGGGCATAAACGGAATCTATAAACAAATATAAAGAAGAAACAGAAAGTATTGCGTAATATAAGAACACTAAAACTATTTGCAATATGGTGTATTTTATTTTCTGAGTTCTATTATAAAAATAATAATATTTTCCTGAACTTAAAATCTTGATATTATTATCACTTATAATATTCACTTTATAGTAATACTCTTTAGTTTCAAAAAAATTGTAATAATAATTTTTTTCAAAATTCAATATCATTGTAGAATCATTTTTAATTTTTATCTTCGTAGTACAAACACTAAATATTCTCTCGTTTTTCCAACCAATTAAATGATTAAAAAACCCTTTATCTTTATATGGGAGAATAATTTTAGGTTTTATTCTTAAACCTAAAGATGAAAATTTATCTAATTTTTCTGTATTACTACAAATGATTATAATTTCATAAGTTCCCTTTTCAACATTAGCAGTTATCTCACCTTCAGATTTATTCAGTAATAGTTCTTTATCTCCAATTTTTATATGTATATATTTACCGATATTGCCTTTACATTTAATTTTTATTTCTGACATATAATCACCAAATTTTTATTTTTCCGTTTCTTTCTCTATTCAAAATCAGATAGAGAAAGAAACGTATGGGGATAAAAAGATTTAGACTTTATAAATTGAAAGTTGTAAAATAAACATCTACCTCAGAACTTATTCTCTCCATCCAAAAAAATATAGAAAACTTATCATTTGGGGTATATGTTTGTTAGACAGGAACGTCCTCGTCTGACGAAGAAAATTAAAGCACTTTGGAGAGGAAGTCTTTAAGTCGCGGGTTTTGAGGATTGTTAAAGAACTCGTCGGGGGTGTTTTCCTCGGCGATTTTTCCGTCGTCAATAAACATAACTCTTGTTCCGACTTCGCGGGCAAATCCCATTTCGTGGGTAACTACCGCCATTGTCATTCCGTCTTTAGCGAGACCTTTCATAACCTCGAGTACCTCTCCTACCATTTCGGGGTCCAGAGCGGAGGTCGGCTCGTCAAACAGAAGAACGTCGGGATTCATAGCAAGTGCTCTTACAATCGCGATACGCTGTTTCTGTCCGCCGGAAAGCTGGGACGGATATGCATCTGCTCTGTCTGCAAGTCCAACTCTTTTAAGAAGCTCCATTGCATTTTTCTCAGCCTCTGCTTTACTCTGCTTTAAGAGCTTAATCGGACCGATAGTCAGGTTTTTAAGAACTGTCATATGCGGGAAGAGGTTGAACTGTTGGAACACCATTCCCATTTTCTGACGGTGTAGATTTATATTGACCTTTGAGTCGGTAATATCCGTACCCTCAAAAAGAATTCTACCGCCTGTTGGCTCTTCAAGAAGGTTAAGACAGCGAAGGAATGTACTTTTACCTGAGCCTGAAGCTCCGATAATTACGACAACGTCGCCCTTATGAATTTCGGTATCTATACCTTTAAGAACTTCAACGTCGTCAAAGCTTTTTTCAAGTCCGTCAACTTTTATAAGAACGTCATTAGTGTTCACTGTTACGCAGCCTCCTTTCGAGTTTTCTCAGGAAGAAACTCAGAATAAGCACAAGCACAAGGTAAATTACCGCTACGGTAATAAGCGGGAAAAAAGCCTCGTAGGTTCTTGAGCGGATAAGGTTTCCTATATAGGTTAAATCCTGAATTGCAACATAACCGGCAACCGAGGTTTCTTTGAGAAGTACGATAAACTCGTTTGCAAGTGCGGGAAGAACATTCTTTAACGCCTGCGGAAGAATTACATGAACCATTGTGCTTTTGTAGTCAAAGCCAATTGAACGGCTTGCCTCGAACTGTCCTTTGTCGATAGACATAATACCCGAACGTACAATCTCGGCAACGTATGCTCCGGAGTTAATTCCGAATGAAATTATCGCGGCTAAAATTCCGTTACGAGAGGATGTAAACACTATAAAATACATAATCATAAGCTGTACTACAACGGGAGTTC
>JAFLSL010000138.1 GCA_022510985.1 Ruminococcus sp.
TTCAGCCCGAAAACGACGACTTTGAGCCTATTATTGTAGACGACGTTATTCTTCTCGGAAAGGTTATCTCTCTTATCAGAGGTTACTGAGTTTAGTGACAGAATTTTGAAAATCATCTGAAAATATAGCGAATTCTATTGTAAATAATTTTTCGGGTGATAGAATATTTATAGGTCAGGAGGTATACATAATGGATAATACGGAAAATAAAATGCAAAATACAGAAATTCAGAACACGGAAAACGTAGCACAGACCGTTCCCGAGGCAGTTGTTGAGACTCAGCCTATAGCTGAAACAGAACAGACTGTAGCAGAGGAACCAAAGGTTGAAGAGTCGAAGAAAGAAGAACCCTCGGCTCCCGTACAAGCGGCTATTCAGCCGTCAAAATTTGCACTTACAGCTAAGCAGATTCTGACAGTTATAAAAAACTTTTTCTCGAAAAATGCGGTTGATTCTATTGCGGCACAGTACGAGGAAAAACTGCCTATCTGGGGAATTCTTCTCCCGGCGTATGTGCTTTTGAGTGCAATCAGTGCAACGGTTTCATTTAACGCTAAAGGAAATGTATCTAATCAGCTCGGAAATGTTCTTTCAAATATAGTGAGCTTTGGTTCGGGCGAGGTATTCTTTATAACCCTATTTACCAATGCAATTTTTATGTTCACAATGATTATCGGTTTCAGAGCGTTTATAAAAGCTCAGGGCGGCGACGGACATTTTCTCTCCGGTGCAAACCTTATCTCAGCCGCACAGCTACCGATTATGATGTTCCTTGCGTTCAATATAATTACGGGCGGAGCGATATCTTCGATTATAGACGCTGCAGCCGTTCTGGGTGAATATGCAATGATTATGCTTATCTTTGCGGGCGTTCGCAAAATTCTCGATGGAAGAAAGCCGATTTGGTCATTCTTTCTGATGATAATATGCGTAACCGTTGTAGCCGCTATTGTTGCAATGATAGTAATCTCGCCTATTCTTTTCTCAAGAGTTGCGTATTCACTGATTGACACACTAAGATAATTAAGACTTTTCAGGCAGAATTGTTATGATGTATCCAAAACAAGATAAAAACGTAAATATTTGGCGGAAATCTATTTAATATAGGAACTGTACGGATTGACGTGGAAAATAAAAAGAATTAAAAAATCGGGAAGATAGATAAACTATCTTCCCGATAAATTTTTAATCAAATTGCAGAACCTATCCTCCCTATCCAAAGTCTGATAGCGGCACAAAGGTCAGGGGGATATAATTGTCAGAGAGGGAATGCACGGACTGACGTGGAATTTTAAAAAATCACCATTTGTTTAACTTGTTGCCGCTGCTTTTAATCTTTTTACATTGCTTTGTTAAAATGCAGTTGCTTTTACCGCTTTTTGCGTAGAGCTTGTTTTTCTTGATTGTGACTGTTCCGAATTTATGGCTGCCGTAAACACCCGAGGTTGTGTTTTTATAGGTCACAACCTGAATAGCCTGACGTCCGCCTTTTATTGTGTTTCCGCTGATTGTCACCTTTTTCTTAGCGATTGCAGTCGTGTTGCCGAAACTTGCGATATTAAGTCCGATTGTATATACGGTGTTTGTACGTTTTCCCTTTGAGGTAATTTTGTTATTCTTTACCTTGATGCCTGCGGTATTATGCAGAGCCACTGCCTCAGAGGTCATACCTGTAATTGTGTTTCCTGTCAGGGTAATGTTTTTGTGGTGCTTCTTAAGCCATTTTCCTTTTTCGGTATCGGTTCTGTTTGCACAAACCCCGCGGCTGCCCCTGATCGTGCAATTTTTAACCGTTATGTTTTGGCAGGTCTGCCCTTTGACATATTTTTTGCCGTATGCTACGCACGACGGTGCAGTCGCTTTGCTCGCAATATCAATCTGCAAAGCCTCTTCAAGAGAGGTTGAGTTTGTTTTTCCGCTAGCCATAAGCTTACAGCCGTCTACCGTAACATTTTTGCAAGCGATAAGCTCAACAGCGTGACTTCTGTAGTTAGTGTCAATTGTACATTTTTGGAGCGTGATGTTGCTCGCGTGGGCAAATCGGAAGGTTGAGGTTGGGCGGGTGTTGGTTGCGTTTCCCTTAATCTTCCATTTACCTCCTTTTATCGTAACGTTTTTGAGCGACTTGTAGTTTGTTTTGTCGCAGTCGTTGATTACAAGGTTTTTATTCTTGTCGTTCTGAATAATTGTTGCACCCGTTGCAATTAAGGTGGTGTTATTGCCGGGATAAAGCACGCGTTCAATCTTGATTGTTTTCTTTGGGAGAACGATTGTCTTTTTCTTATCTCCGCTTAAAAGATAGTAGAGGTCGTTTCCTGTTGCGTGAGGATCTCCCGCGGTCGGCTTAAACAGAATACTTCCGTCATCCTGAAGTGTGCCGCAAACACGGTTGCCGTATTCGTTAAACACCTGTCTGTCTTCGGCGGCAAAAGCATCGAGAGAGCCTGCCGAAATCAGCATAAGAGCTGATGCTGCTAAAGCTAAAATTCTTTTCATAATCTCCTCCAAAAATTTATTTTTTGTTTTTATCGTTTTTGTCTACGGTAATGTTGCTGATTTTTATTTTGTAGCTATCGTTTTCAAGCGTTGGTTTTTGCGTTTTTTTCTTTTCTTCCGCAAGGTTATTTTTGTAAACCATATCACCGATAAAAGAGCCGAGCATTCCGACAATAAGATAGATAAAAACGTAAATTGTCCAATGATAGAAGTGGTTGTAAATCAAAACACTTCCGATATAAATTATCGGTGCGATAAGCGGAAAGGTAAAGTCTACTCCCCTTTTCCACGAAAAAGCTAGCCCCGACAACAAGGCGGTTGCAGGGAAAACGAATTGGTACTCGATAGCGTCGTATTTATAGTTTTCTCCTTGGAAGAAAACCGGCATAACGAGATAGATTAACGCGATAACTACGGCAAAGCCGAGGTATCGCTTAATTAAATTCCACATTAAAAATCTCCTATTTTACATCGGGAAGTATTCTGGCAAAGGTTAAAAAATCCCGCATACTCCCGCTTTGAAACTCTGAAATATCCGTATCATTTCGATTGATAAGGCAGTCGGTTACAAGATAGCTCTCAAGCCCTGCCTCTTTGCTTGCGAGAATATCCTCGTCAACGTCGTTGCCGACCATAAGGCACTCATCAGGCTCTGCGTTTATCTTTCCCAAAATCTCGGTAAAAAATTTAGGATTTGGCTTGCAGGTTGAAGAATTTTCGTAGGTGGTAATGAGGTCAAAAACCTTTGTGTTGACTCCTGCCCAGCCTATGCGGTTGTTGATAGCGACTGCGGGGAAAATCGGATTGGTCGCCGCTACCAGACGATAACCCTTGTTTTTAAGCACCTTTATAGCCTCGGGAACGTTCGGGTTATATTTGCAAGCCGACTTGCATTGACAGAATTCGTTGCTGTAAAAATCGTCAAATTCTTTTATGTATTTTAAAACTTCTTTTCCGTGCAGTTTTGCGAAGGTTTTCCAAAACACGTTTATGTTCGGCTCGCTGCCGTCGTTTTTTATCATAGCCCCTGTTGACTTCCAGACAGCCTTGATAAGCCGTTCGCTCTCAAGCTTAAGCTTTGGGGCAAAACGCCTGCTAAGCTCGGTAAAATAAATTTTTATAAAATCTTCCTGATTCATCGGGAGCATTGTTCCGTCAAGGTCAAAAAATACATTTCTTATCATATTATCACCTTAAAGCTAATTATACTCCTTTAGACCTCTGTTTTCAAGATAAAGTACAAAATTTCGGGAAATTGTTAATCGGAAAAATTGTACAAATTATGCCGTTATTTTTAAAAAATCTTTCGCTTTATTTGGCGGCTTAATTTTAATTTAAAAAAGTATTGAAATTAAAAAACAAATATGTTATTATAATATGCGGACTTTAAAAGTGCATATTTGCTGGTATAGCTCAGGCGGCAGAGCGCATCCTTGGTAAGGATGAGGTCGGCAGTTCGAGCCTGCCTATCAGCTCCATAGAAATGAGGTACTCAACCGAGTACCTCGTTTCTTTTACCTAAACAAAAGCTGTAGGC
>JAFLSL010000139.1 GCA_022510985.1 Ruminococcus sp.
CGCGGAAATAGAAGATGAAACAGATATTGAGCTGTATGCAAGAAAGCTTAGGGATATGGGTGCTAAAAATGTTCTGGTATCTGTCGGCGGCGACGGTGCGATGCTGATTGATGAATTCGGAGAAAAGCACAGAACCGGTGCCCTTAAAGAAAAACCGATTAATACAGTCGGCTCGGGCGATTCAATGGTTGCCGGATTCATTGCGGGATATGAAAGAACAAAGTCATATTCCTATGCCCTATCACTCGGCTCAGCCTGCGGAAACGCGACGGCATATTCAAAAGGACTTGCAACCAAAGAAAAGATTGATGAAATTTTAAATAAGCTACAATAAAGTAAAAATCCATCGACTATGTCGGTGGATTTTTTATGGTTGGGAGATGTTTAGATGTCAAAATTTGTAAAAATATACAATTTTATGCGTTTTTTCAAAGAAAATACATAAAAATTTTTTAAATTTATATTTACAAAAAAGAATTAACATGCTATAATGTACGCAATATTACAATGTATAAGTGTAAATATATACAAAAATAAAAACGTCTTTTTAATATTTAAGTTTTGTATATTATAACATAGCTGTTTTTGTGATATAAATTTGTTCTTAAGATGGATATGGATAAGGATTTTCATTCACGAAGGAGGTTGACCGATTTATGTCACAGCAAAAAAAAGAAAATTCAACTGCCAAAAGCAGAGCTTTGACTATAGTCGGAGTGGTGTTGTGTGTTGTTTTGATACCAATACTTGCGGTTAATATTACATTGATTATAAAAAGCTATACCAATACTGACGAAGTGCCGAAAATCGGAGGCTACTGTCCGCTTATTGTACTAACTGGCTCAATGGAACCTGAAATCGCAAGCGGCGACCTCATCATCTGCAAGCAGATTGACGGCGAACAGGTCAAGGTTGATGACGTAATCGCGTTCTTTGATCCTGAGGGCAACGGAACAAGCATTATAACCCATAGAGTTGTCAGAGTGGTTAATGAGAACGGCTCACTTTCCTTCCAAACTAAGGGTGACGCCAACAACACGGCTGACGCACAGCTTGTATCCGCTGATAAGCTTGTCGGCATTTATCAATTTAAAATATCGGGTGCAGGAAACGTAGCGATGTTTATGCAGACGCCTGCAGGACTTGTTATCTGCGTTGTACTCCCGCTTGCACTTATTATCGGCTACGATATAATCAGACGCAGACGATACGAGAAGAAAAATCAGCAGGATACAGACGCTCTGCTCGCTGAACTCAACGAGCTTAAAGCACAGAAGGCAGAGCAGCAGACGGACGACAATTTAGAATAAACTAAGGTATTTCCCCTCGAGCCACATCGAGGCAAATATATAGATACTTCTCCTAAGAGTAATCTTAAGAGAAGAAAATAAAATGCATTTTATTTTTAGAAAGGAGTTTTATTCAATGAAAAAGAATAAGATGATGAGAGCTGCCGTAGCTCTTATGGTAGTAACACTTCTTACATTGAGCGTTGTCAGCGGTACTTTTGCGAAGTATGTTGCTTCCGGTTCAGGCACAGACTCAGCAAGAGTTGCAAAGTTCGGCGTTACAGTAGGAGCAAGCGGTACTCTGTTCAGCAAGAATTATGTAAACGTAACTAACGGAAACAAACCCGGAGAAGCAAATCTTACTGTTAAATCAGAGGATACTGATAAGGTCGTTGCTCCGGGTACAGAGAACGGTGAGGGTATGACTCTTTCTGTTACAGGTAAACCTGAGGTAGATGTTAAGGTTACATTCAATGTAGAAACAGCTACTGATATTCACCTTGGTGATGATTATTATCCTGTTAAGTTTACTCTTAAAAAAGGCACTACAGCTTTAGTAACAGACGGTACACTTGCTGAAGTTAAAGAAGAGCTTGACGAATTAGAGCTTGATTATGCTGCAGGTACAACTCTTGATACAACAGACAAAATCACTCTTACATGGAAGTGGGCATTCAATGGTGATGACGCAAAAGATACCAAGCTCGGAAATATTGCTGCAGGAACCGAAGAGGCTACTTCTAAGGACAGCATAAACACAGCTTTCAAGGCTACTGTTACAGTAACTCAGGTAGACTAATTTATAGCTAATAATTAAGTCTTTTAAAACTACATAAACCGAATGCTGTGCAGATGTATGTGGCGGCTGCACAGCTTCGGTATTGCCGATGGCCCGACCTTGTTTCTCGGACTATCGGCAATACCGAAGAAAAGGTTTTCATAAATTATAAGAGGGAGGGAACCGTGATGAAGTCAACTTATAATAGAAAAAGCTCATATATAACCACTATAGTTATGTTGCTGCTTTTAATTTTGTGCGTGGCGGCTTCATTGTCTGTTCTTTTCGGCAGAATACTCGGCTATTCGCAGACAGAGTTTGAGAACGTTATGCCTCTTATGAACGTGCAAAGCAAGTCTGCCAATGCGACATCACAAAATTTTTCTGTTCAAACTTCAACCTCAAGCACAGATAAATTTAAGATGCACCCCGAATTCCGTATGAATGCAAAAGCTGAGATTTTTAAAATTTCATATAAAAACAAAAAAGGCGAGATTACGGTAGACGGAGTAAAGGGTAATCCCGACAAGCTGATTGCTCCCGGCACATCTAACAAATATAACTTTACTCTCGAAAACCCCGGCGACGTTGCTCTCGACTACACCTTATCTATGGAAGCAAACGTTAAGGGAACAAATAAAAAGCTCCCCGTAAACGCTCGCGTAATTGACTACAATAATAAGTACCTTATCGGAAATTCCGAGAAGATGAGTGATGTTCTCGAGCTTAACAAGGTAAATGAAAAATCCTCGCTCGGAGCCGGAAGATATGCATCCTACACTTTAGAGTGGGAGTGGCCGTTCGAGCAGGGCGACGACGAGTTTGACACAATGCTCAGTAATATGGCGGTAGACAACGACATCGTACTTGAGGTAAAAATCAAAACAAGAGCAGAATATGACGAAACAAACAGCCCCGACAAAAACAACGCAGGACTTCTTGTTCCTAAGACGGGCGATGATACACAGCTTGAGTATCTGTGGCTGATATTGGCAGCGTCAATAGTCGGAATTATCGTGCTGCTTTTCTCAAGTCGCAAGGATAAAAAAGAAAACAGAAAAAACCAAAATGAGTAAAAATAAAAGTACAATAAATAAGGTTGGACGAATTATCCTGCTTTCGTTTATCGGTTTGATTATCGGAATAAATCTGTATAGCTGGAATGCCCGTATGTTTGGCGGAAACGAGATGCCGATGCCATTCGGCTGGGGCTGTTCCGTAGTTCTTTCCGGAAGTATGGAACCCGAGCTGTCTGTTGATGATATGGTTATCATTAAAGCACAAAACGAGTATAGCGAGGGCGATGTTGTTGTTTATCAGGACGGCGGCTCGCTTGTTATCCATAGAATAATTTCACTCGACGGCGACACGGTTATAACCCGCGGAGACGCTAACAACGCAGCAGACCAACCGATAAATATTTCCGCGGTTAAAGGAAAAGCTGTAGCCGGCGTTCCGTTTGTGGGGGCTTTGGTGAGTTTTCTGAGAACACCCATAGGATTTATCCTGATTATAATAGCTGCGATTGTGCTTTTTGAGCTTCCGTATATGATGGAGAGGAAAAGAGCAAACGAAGAAAAAGAAAAAATAAAAGAAGAAATCAGACGGTTAAAGGAAGAGTAATTAAAAAGGAGATGACGACAATGAAAAGGACTAAGCATGAAAAAAAACAGATTTTCTCTGCTAATAATGTTTTATACCGGACTGTCGGCATCCTTTTTATTTGCACAATGCTGTCTGTATGGCTGTTTGGTGGACTTCACGCAAAATATATCGTTGCGGATAAATACAATGACTCGGCGACAGTTGAGGGTGTAGGAGTAACGGCTGAATTGTATGAACACCGTGCTGATAAGATTAATGACGCGGACGAAGCCGTGAAGAAAGACGGCGTATATGAGCTTGCCGGTGAAACTGTTGATAATAATAAGTATGACGTTGTTCTTCCGGGTGTAGATATT
>JAFLSL010000014.1 GCA_022510985.1 Ruminococcus sp.
GACCTCGGATGAGAGTATAAGGTTTCCGTCATCGGTGATATAATATCTCGACGGTCTGAGTCCGTTTCTGTCGAGTACCGCACCCATAATATCTCCGTCGGAGAAGAGAATAGAAGCAGGACCGTCCCAAGGCTCCATCATTGTTGCGTAATACTGATAGAAATCCTTTTTGTTACGGCTCATTGTATTGTTATTATCCCATGGTTCGGGGATTGTAATCATAACTGCTAACGGCAAATCCATACCGCTCATTACGAGGAATTCGAGGGTGTTGTCGAGCATAGCGGAGTCTGAACCCTCTGCGTTAACAACAGGGATAACCTTGTCTAAATCACCCTTGAGATGCTCTGAACGCATAGTTTCCTCACGAGCGAGCATTTTATCGGCGTTACCTCGGATTGTATTTATTTCGCCGTTGTGAACAATCATTCTGTTGGGGTGAGCCTTCTGCCAGCTCGGGAATGTGTTCGTTGAAAATCTTGAGTGAACTAAGGCGATAGCCGATTCAAAATCGGGGCTTTGTAAATCTGTAAAGAAAAGTCTTAAATCGCCTACGAGGAACATACCTTTATATACAATAGTTCTGCTTGAAAGAGATACAACGTAGGTGTCCTCGTTACTCTGCTCAAAAATACGTCTTGCAACATAAAGTCTGCGGTCAAAATCGAGACCTCTCGCCGCTGACTGCGGACGCTTAATAAAGCACTGCTGAATATTAGGCATACAGTCGAGTGCACGCTTTCCGATTACAGAGGTGTTTGAGGGAACATCTCTCCAGCCTAATATTTCAAGTCCCTCTTTTTCAGCAATTATCTCGAACATCTTTTTAGCCTGATTTCGAGCAAGTTCCTTTTGAGGGAAGAAGAACATTCCAACCGCATAGTCGCGTTCTCTGGGAAGCTCAATATTAAGCTTTTTAGCTTCCTTTTTAAAGAATTTGTGGGATATTTGCAGAAGAATACCGACACCGTCACCTGTTTTTCCTTCGGCATCTTTACCTGCACGGTGCTCTAAGGTTTCTACAATTGTAAGAGCATTACTCACCGTGTCGTGGGATTTTATACCCTTAATATTAACAACGGCTCCTATTCCGCAGTTATCGTGTTCAAATTCAGGGGAGTACAAGCCTTTAGTCTGCATTGTATATCTTCCTTTCTAAAGCCTATTATTTAAGTTGCGTATTACATTAAATATTATATAGCTGAATATGCAAGTTTGTCAAGAGAAATTGCAATATCGCAAAAATAAATTTCATAAATATATAATAAAGTGTATAAAATGAGTTTAATTTTAATACAAATTGCAAGAAAAATAAAAAAACTTTCAAAAATGTATTGACAAATTTGCTTGCCGGTAATATAATGGGCAATGTCGAAAACAGCAAAGGCGCTGTAGGCTTTTTTGAGCTTACAGCGTCTTTTTGCGTTTGTAGTCAATATTTATTTAAGAAATGGAGAGATTTTTATGACGAAGGTACCCGAGATTTTCGGAAGTATGGTTTTTAACGACAAGGTAATGCAGGAAAGATTACCAAAGGCTACATATAAGGCTTTAAAGAAAACTATCGAAAACGGCGAGTCGCTCGATTTAAGCGTTGCAAATGTAGTAGCAAACGCTATGAAGGATTGGGCGGTAGAGCTTGGATGTACTCATTTTACACATTGGTTCCAGCCGATGACAGGCGTTACTGCTGAAAAGCACGACAGTTTCATCACCCCGCAGGGCGACAGTCAGGTTATTATGGAGTTTTCAGGCAAAGAACTTATCAAAGGTGAGCCTGACGCGTCATCATTCCCGAGCGGCGGTATCAGAGCAACCTTTGAGGCGAGAGGTTATACAACATGGGATCCGACTTCCCCCGCTTTTGTAAAAGACGGCTCTCTTTATATTCCGACCGCATTCTGCTCATATACAGGCGAGGTGCTTGATAAGAAAACTCCGCTTCTGCGTTCAATGGAGCGTTTAAGTGCAGAGGCTGTAAAGGTTCTCCATCTACTCGGAAAAACCGACGTTAAAAGAGTTGCTACAACAGTAGGTCCCGAGCAGGAATACTTCCTCATAGACAAGGAACTGTACGATCAGCGTGAGGACTTAAAGCTTACAGGCAGAACTCTCTTCGGTGCAATGGCTCCTAAGGGTCAGGAGCTTGATGACCATTATTTCGGTTCGATTAAGACAAGAGTTTCCGAATATATGAAGGATCTTGATAATGAGCTTTGGAAACTCGGAATTTTTGCAAAGACAAAGCATAACGAGGTTGCCCCCTCACAGCACGAGCTTGCTCCGATTTTTACAACCTCAAATATCGCTACCGACCACAACGAGCTTACAATGGAAATTATGAAGAAGGTAGCAGAAAAACACGGTCTTGTATGCTTGCTTCACGAAAAGCCGTTTGCAGGCGTTAACGGAAGCGGAAAGCATAATAACTGGTCGATTTCGACTAACACAGGCGAAAACCTCCTTAACCCCGGAAAGCATCCCGAGGATAATTTACAGTTCCAGCTTTTCCTTGCTGCTGTTGTTAAGGCTGTTCACGAGTATCAGGAGCTGTTAAGAATTACAGTAGCGTCCGCCGGTAACGACCACCGCTTAGGTGCTAACGAGGCACCTCCGGCTATCATTTCAATGTATCTCGGCGACGACCTCGGCGAGCTTGTTCAGTCGATTATCAACGATACAGAATATGTAAGCCAGGGCAAAGCAAAAATGCAGACAGGCGTTGAGGTGTTAGCTGACTTTAAGAAAGATACTTCTGACCGTAACCGTACATCGCCGTTTGCGTTTACAGGAAATAAATTTGAGTTCAGAGCTCTCGGCTCATCTCTCAATATCGCTTGTCCTAACTATATGCTCAACACAATGGTTGCTGAGGAGCTTTCGCAGTTCTACGATGAGCTTAAGGACGCAACTGATGTAAATGCAGCACTGACAGCTCTTGTTAAAAAGACATTCACAGAGCATCAGAATATCATCTTTAACGGTGATAACTATGCTGACGAATGGGTAGAGGAGGCGGAAAGAAGAGGACTTCTTAATCTCAAGTCCTTACCCGAGGCTCTCTCAAAACTTATGACAGAAAAGAATATCAACTTGTTTGTTAAGCATAAAATCTGCTCGAAAGAGGAGCTAAAGGCACGCTACGAGATTGACCTCGAAACCTATTCAAAACAGATTAACATCGAGGCCCTTACTATGATTAGTATGGCTAATAAGGATATCACACCTGCCGTATCAGCGTACGTTAGAGAACTTTCCGATACTGCACTTTCCAAGAGAACACTTAATGCGGATATCCCGACCTCGGTTGAGGAAGAGCTTATCATCGAACTTTCCAACAAGCTTGTTGACTTTGTTAAAAAGACAGGAGAGCTTAAAAAGGCTGTTGAAGAGGCAGGGCAGTACAGCGACGATAACCTCAAACACGCTACATACTTCAGAGAGGTTGTATTCGAGAAAATGGAAGAACTCAGAGCTGTCGGCGACAGTATGGAGGAAATCACCTCTGCCGAATACTGGCCCTATCCTTCCTACAGCGAGCTTTTATTCGGAGTATAATATTTAGGTAATTTGGTAATTTTAAGGTAATTTTAAGGAGTTGGTTTTAATGAACGAAGCAATTAAAGAATTTGTCACCGAAGCCACGTCATCCCAGCTATTTGCGGTTTGGTTCTTAATCGGAGCCGCACTGGTGTTCTGGATGCAGGCAGGCTTTGCGATGGTTGAAGCAGGTTTTACAAGAGCAAAGAACACCGGTAACATTATTATGAAGAACCTTATGGACTTCTGTATCGGTACCGTAACTTTCGTTCTTATCGGTTTCGGACTGCTTATGGGCGAGGACCTTTTCGGTTTTATCGGTCAGCCGGGATTCGATTTATTCACAGCATACGCAGATTTTGATTTTTCAAGCTTTGTGTTTAACCTTGTGTTCTGTGCTACAACGGCTACTATCGTATCCGGTGCAATGGCTGAACGTACAAAGTTTTTATCCTACTGTATTTATTCAGGAGTTCTTTCCGCACTTATTTATCCGATTGAGGCTCACTGGATTTGGGGCGGAGGTTGGCTCAGCCAGCTTGGTTTCCACGATTTCGCAGGTTCCTGTGCAATTCATATGGTCGGCGGTATCTCCGCTTTAATCGGTGCTAAAATCCTCGGTGCCCGTATCGGCAAATTTAAGAAGGACGCAAACGGAAAGGTCACTAAGGTAAACGCTATCCCCGGTCACAATATTGCACTCGGCTCTTTAGGGGTATTCATTCTTTGGCTCGGTTGGTACGGATTTAACGGTGCTGCTGCAACCTCGGTTGATCAGCTCGCATCAATCTTCCTCACAACTACTGTAGCACCGGCTTTAGCTACTGTAACTTGTATGATATTCACTTGGGTTAAGTACGGTAAACCTGATGTCAGTATGTGCCTTAACGCATCCCTCGCAGGCTTGGTTGCTATTACCGCTCCTTGTGATGTAACAGATGCTTTAGGTGCGATTATAATCGGTGTTGTTGCAGGTTTGCTCGTAGTATTCGGCGTATGGTTCCTTGACTACAAGCTCCATATTGACGACCCTGTCGGAGCAGTGGCAGTTCATATGATGAACGGTATCTGGGGTACACTTGCCGTAGGTTTATTTGCTACAGATTCCGCTCCGGGTTACTCTATCGCAAACGCATCCGGCGAAAAACTTCTCGGCTTATTCTACGGCGGCGGGTTCGAACTTCTCGGATTACAGTTTGTAGGTATCGCATCAGTTGCGGGCTGGACAGTCGTGACAATAACTATTGCATTCTTCCTTATCAAGAAGATTGCAGGACTTCGTGTTACACGCGAAGAAGAAATCACCGGACTTGACGCTACAGAGCACAATATGCCTTCAGCATATGCGGGATTCTCTATGACACCCGAATATATCGAAGAAGGCTCTGCTCCTATTGTTGTAGACGGCGACACACCTGTTGCCGACGCTGTACCTGTTAAGAAAGTTCCGACATTCGACGAGACTACTCCGAAGTTTACAAAGGTTGAAATCGTATGTAAGGAATCAAGACTCGAAACATTAAAAACAGCTATGATGAATATCGGTATCACCGGTATGACAGTTTCTCACGTGCTCGGTTGCGGCGTTCAGAAGGGTAAACCCGAGTATTACCGTGGCGTACAGATTGAGGCAAATCTCCTGCCCAAGGTACAGGTTGAAATCGTTGTATGCAAAGTACCTGTCAGCAGCGTAATTGAAACAGCTAAGAAGGCTCTTTACACAGGTCACATCGGTGATGGTAAGATATTCGTATATGATGTTGAGAATGTTGTAAAGGTTCGTACAGGTGAAGAAGGCGTAGACGCTTTACAGGATGTAGAATAAGTTGATTTTAGTTGAATTCTTTTGAATTCAGGTTTAAATTCACCATCCATTCTTTTATAAATAGATAGGCGGTGCAAGGTAAAACTTGTACCGCCTATCATTTTTTTATTTTCCTCATCATACTTTGCAGTTCCTATCTGAATTTGATATCCCCCGGAAGTTTATTCCTCTATCTTACTTTGGATTGGGAGGATAGGTTCTACTATAGACTTAATTATCTTTTAATTGTTCTTGTAAATTCCTTTATCTCGTCTGAAACTCGAAAGGATTCTCGCATTTTCTGTAGCGATTTATTATAAGTCCAATTATCAAGCTTACAATCATCGCTTTTGAGATATTCCACGCACTTTTCGGGATATTTAACCATAACCTCCGCCACAGCCCACGCAACCCCCATTTTGGAGTAATACGCCTCTGTATGCAAATTATTAAGTACCTCAATAGCACGGTCGATATAATCATCGACCATATAATGACTTAGCAAAACGACCGCAACTATTCTTGTCTCAAATTCATTGTGTGAATTCTTATATTTCATAAGCATTTCATAGACTTCCGCTCTATGCTTTTTAGCTGTTTTAAACCCATTGCAAAGAGCGTCGCACACCGCCCAGTCCTTAACCTCGGGAATAAATTTCTCAAAATATGCAATCAATGTTTTAATGTCATCCTTAGCATAGCCGAGGGTAAACGCGTAAAGCAATTTAAGCTCAAAGCTGTCTAAAGGGTTGTTGTCCAGAAAAGCCCTGTAGTCATCCTTAACGATTTTTTTAGCAATTTTCCTAAGCTCGGGAAGCGTCGCTCTGTCGAGTTTATCAATTTCTTTTTTTATCTCTTTAATAGTCATAATTCTATCCTTTTTAGAAAATTTGTTCGTCTGTAATTCTAGCACGAATAGAAGTATGTGTCAATACAACAAACCATAACTAAAAACTATTTTTTTTTGCACCGCTTACTATCTTGTAATAGGAGTTGGATGTGATTTTATATACAACAGCATAAATAATTGCGAAAATAATAAAGCAGGCAATTGATGTAAGCATAAAGAGAGAGGTGTTATACAAACCGAACATTATAATTATTTTGCTGATTAGGGGAAATGCAAAAGTAAGGTGAAGTCCGGAAATTATCAAAGGTAGAAAGAAAACCGTTAAAAGCTGTGAGTTTATGCTTTTGCGAAGTTCACGTTTTGTCATACCGATTTTCTGCATAATTTCAAATCTCGCCCGGTCCTCATAGCCCTCGGAAATTTGTTTGTAGTAGATAATAAGCACAGCCGCAAAAATGAACACAAGGCTTAGTATTATTCCAAGATAAAACAACCCTCCGTTTAAACTGTAGAAACTGTCTTTCTGAACTTCACGGCTCGAAATTCTTATGTAGTTAATGCTGTCCTCATCACTGTACTTATCAGTTTCCGTTGGTATATCTGAAACCAGCTCCTTATATAGGGCAATTTGTTTATCCGTATCAAGTCCTGTGTCAAACTGATAGTATCGGGTAAAGGTAACCATTCTATCTCCGTTGTAATCCGCAAGTTTGTCTAATCCTTGTACAGCATAATCAATGTTCGGAACAATTAAATCTACTATAGGAAGAATATCAGTTTCCCCCTCTTTATCGAATATTCTATAAAGCCTTCTTTTTATTTTAAATGCATTTCCATTATTAAAAGAAATATTGTTTTCTGTATAGTCATATTTACTGGAATATAAAAAAGCCTCGCCGTCTTTAAGGCTTTCACTCGTGCCCATGGCCTGATTGTAATCCTCAAGCGAAATGAAATTAAACATCACAATATCGGAGTAGCTAAAATTCCCTTCCGCAGCGGTAACGTCTGTTTCAACCGTGTTGCCTGTAACCAAACCTGCCACATATGCCTCGCCGTAATCAATCGCATTTTGGGGCTTAGTGTTATACCTTTCGGCAATTAAACGAACCTCCTCGAGTATCATATTTGTTTCGGTTTTACTCTTTTCTGAAAGGTTGTCGCAATCAATTGTCAGATTAATTTCTTTTGGATAGCGGTTTTGGATAGCGTCCTCAACCCCGATGTAAAGACTTGCGGTTGACGAAATCATTACAAGCACCATTGTAGCGAGGATACATATTGACGCAAGCCCTGCTCCGTTTCTCTTCATTCTGTAGACCATTGAAGAAACAGACACAAAATGATTTGATTTGTAATAATATTTTTTATTCTTTTGAAGAATTTTACAGAACAAAACCGAGCCTGAAATCATCGTTATGTATGTTCCGATAATAACCAGAATAACTGCAACAAATAACGCCAAAAGGGCAGAAATGGGGTTTTCGGTGCTGACAGAAAGAATGTAGCCGGTTGCTAAAATTAATACTCCTAAGATACCGAAAAACCAGTTTGCCTTTGGTGCTTTTTCGCCGACTGTTTCGCTTTTTAACAAAGAAATAGCATTTGAAAGTTTAATTTGACGCAGTGCATTGAGATACAAAAGAAAGAATATTACTCCAAAAACAAAAATTGACATAACAGCGGAATCTATTGACACCGATACGTTATAGGTAACTTCTCCCTGCATAACATAAATGAGAGAGAGCTCTGCCGTTTTTGACAAAACCATTCCGAGAAATAAACCTGCAATAATTGAAATAGCGTAAATTATCAGAACTTCCCAAAACAGAATTATGCTGATGTTGCTTTTTCCCATACCGAGAATATAAAATAAACCAAACTCTTTTTTACGTCTGCGAATGAGAAAAGAGTTAGTATAGAAAAGAAATATACAGGAAAAGATGGCGATTACCCATGTTCCAAAGTCGAGCATTTCTCTTATGGTTTCAATTCCCCTTACGTTAGATAGAGCATCTGTGCTCTGCAAAAACGACATAATATAGTACATCATCACCATTGCCACACAGGTTATGATATATGGCAGATATAATCGTCTGTTTTTTCTTATTCCGTCAAAGGCGAGATTTGGATAAAATCCTGCTTTCATTTTCTGTCACCGCCCGTTGTAAGAAGTGTAAGCGTGTTTGAAATTTTCTCATATAGCTGCTCATCTGTGCTATCGCCGCGGTAAATCTGATGATACACTTCGCCGTCCTTTATAAATAGAATCCTGTTCGCAAAGCTTGCCGCTTTTACGGAATGAGTAACCATTAATATAGTTTGTCCGCTTGCGTTTATAATATTGAACATTCTGAGCAGTTCGTCGGAAGCCTTTGAGTCAAGTGCACCTGTCGGTTCGTCGGCTAAAATAAGCTTTGGATTTGTGATAAGTGCTCTTGCTACTGCGGCTCTTTGTTTTTGTCCGCCTGAAACTTCGTACGGATATTTTTTTAGCAAATCATAGATGCGGAGTTTTTCAGCTATAGGTTTAATTTTTGAAGCCATCTCTTTATGGCTTTTGCCCGATAAAACTAACGGAAGGAAAATATTATCCTCCAGAGTAAAGGTATCGAGTAGATTAAAATCCTGAAAAACAAAACCGAGGTTATTTCTGCGAAAAGCTGAAATTTGTGAATCTTTGATTTTGGATAAATCCTTTCCGTCAAGGATAACATTTCCGTTTGTCGGCTTGTCGAGTGCGGCCAGAATGTTTAGCAAAGTTGTTTTGCCTGAGCCGGACTCGCCCATAATTGCAACATATTCACCCGGCTCTACGCTAAAGTTTATGCTTTTTAATGCCTCAACCTTATTTCCGCCAAAACGTGTTGAATAAATCTTTTTAACTTTTTGTACTTCTAAAATACTCAATGTTTTTCCTCCCAAATAAATTATTGAGGATATTATAACAAAATCGGGAAATGTACCGCCATAGAATCGGCTTACATTTCCCCGCATAAATCTTACATTTTCGTAAGTTTTATTCATATTTGATTTTGTGTTGACTTAAATCAAGAAAAATTTTTGACCCCTTATCAGGTTTTGACTCGACCTTAATATCAATACTAAGATTATTACATATTCTTTTGCATAGATATAACCCGAGTCCGCTCGAATGTGTATCGCAACGTCCGTTGTAGCCTGTGTAGCCGCGTTCAAAAATCCTCGGCAAATCCTCGTTTGATATGCCGATTCCCGTATCTTCTATACAAAGGATTCCGAACTGAGGCATACATATTTTAATCGTTCCCTTTTTTGTGTATTTCAGGGCATTTGAGAGTAACTGCTCAATTACAAAAGCAAACCACTTCTCGTCAGTAATAATCTTAAAATCACAAGGCTTGAAATCAAGAGAGATTTTTCTGTTGATAAACTCGGACGAAAATTTTTTTACCGATTTTTTAATTATATTGTCAATATTGTATTCCTTAAAAACATAGTCGCTCGACTCAGAATCCAGTCGCAAAAAAGCGAGTACCATTTCCACATACTGCTCAATTCTGAATAAATCCGAGATAATTGTCCTTGAAAGCGTACTGTCGTCATTCTGCAAAGTAAGTCGCATTGAGGCAATCGGAGTCTTAATCTGATGAGCCCATATTGTGTAATAATCAATCATATCATTGTATTTGGTACTTGTATAATGTTCAAGATTGCTGACTTCTGTTTTGAGTTTTTTTAATATCTCATTATAGTCATCCTCATAAATCGAATCTGTTTTTGGAAAATATGTTATCATATCAGCGGTTAAGCTTTGTATTCTCAACAGCTCATTATGCTTTGCCTTCATTTTGATATAATCAATAATAATTATAACAATCCCAAGCAGAACACAAAGCACTGTCGGATACAAAACTGCCTCAATCGGAAGTCTAAACAGAAAAAAGGAAATCGAAAATATTAGACTGAACAAGAGAAAAGTTAGAATTACTATTCGCTTTTCTTTAAGATATGCTTTAAAAAATTTCATTTTATTTCCTCTGATATGATATATCCTACGCCGAATTTCGTTGTTATAAAATCATTAAGCCCTGCTAAATCAAGCTTTTTTCTCAGACGGTTGACATTAACGGTAAGTGTGTTTTCGTCGACAAAGCTGTCTGTTTCCCACAAACGCTCCATAAGTCTTTCACGGCTGACAACTACGTTTTTGTTTTCCATAAGGCAGAGAAGAATTCGATACTCGTTTTTTGTAAGAGAAATCTTCTCGTCATTATAAGTAAGGGTGTTATCGCTCGTGTTTAGGAAAGCCCCTCTGTGTTCAATCACAGGAACATTTTCAGAAAAATCGTAGCAGCGGCGAAGCATAGCCTGAATTTTAGCCGTAAGCACGCTCCGGTCAAATGGTTTAGAAATAAAATCATCCGCTCCCATATTCATAGCCATTACAATATTCATATTGTCTGCCGCTGAGGATATAAAGATAATCGGCACTTTTGAGATTTTCCTTATTTCACTGCACCAATGATATCCGTTGAAGAATGGCAGAGATATATCAAGCAGAATTATGTGCGGTTGGAAATCGGCAAACTCCGTAAGTACATTTCGGAAATTTTCTACTATGTGAGTTTCAAGATTCCAGCTTTCTGCCTGTTCTTTGATTGCATTGGCGATTCCGTAATCATCTTCAATGATAAGTAGTTTATACATTCCCTCACCACCATTCATAATTGGAATTCATTATAGCATATCTGTTTTTAAAAATCTATTAAATTTTTTAAGACGAGAAAAAGTGCCAATCAAGTAAAACACTTGGCTGGCACTCATTATTATATTTAAATTTTTACGGGAGAATATGTCCTGCAGAAAGATATAGCTTATACCATTCCTCACGTGTCAGGTTTATCTCTGCCGCTTTGGCAATTTCGCTAAGCCTTTGCGAGTTTATTGTTCCGGCAATAGTTTGGATTTTAGCAGGATGTCTTAGTATCCACGCCGCGGCAATTGTCGTTTTTGACGCATTATATTTTGCACTTAGCTCGCCGAGCGTCCAGTTAAGGTCGGGGAATTTTTCGTTGCTGTCGACGAATACGCCGTTTGTGCTTTGGAATGGCGACCATGCCTGAACAGTTATATTATTCAGTCTGCAATAGTCGAGAACATCGCCGTCTCTGTTAACAGCACCGTCGGTCATCATATTTGCCTCAAGACCTGTTGAAATCATACTTGAAAATGGAATACTAAGCTGCATTTGGTTAGCTTGAATATCCTGTTTTACATATTTTTTCAAAAGTTCAATCTGCGACGGCTTATGGTTTGATACACCGAAATAACGCACTTTGCCCGAGCTTTCTAATTTATCAAACGCAGCGGCTACTTCCTCCGGCTCTACAAGTGCGTCCGGTCTGTGCAGAAGAAGTATATCAAGATAATCTGTGTTCAGTCTTTTGAGTATTCCGTCGACAGATTTTATTATGTAGTCGTATGAAAAGTCATACATTTTACCCGGAACTATTCCGCATTTTGATTGGATTATAATTTTTTCTCTCGGGATTGAAAGTGCTTTAATAGCCCTTGCAAATCTGCTTTCACATTCTCCGCCGCCGTAAATGTCGGCGTGGTCAAATAAATTTATACCTAAATCAAGGCATTGTTGAATATAATATGTGGTGGCGTTCTCATCGAGATTTGATAAACGCATACAGCCTAAGCCGATAACGGGTACCTGCAAATCAGTTGAACCGAATTTTATAGTTTTCATTGTGTTTTCCTCTGCGAAATAATTTATCAAAATTATATCATTAGCCTGATTTGCTGTCAACGATATAATAAGGAACACAAAGCTTATTTAAAAATTAAATCTGTAGCTTTTCTGAGCGGAACTATTACAATAAGAACAATTATACTCGCTGTCGTAACCTGAACTATGTTTCCGGGAATTGAAGCCATGGGTATCATTATATTCTGATATATGATTGCCTCGGCTATATAATAGCCTGCAATTTTAATCGCAAGTGCCGACAAAATTGCAATAATATACCAACCGAACTTGTTTTTGTGTTCAGCAATCAGCCCTACAACATAACCCATCGCTGCGACTGTTATAAGTGTAAACG
>JAFLSL010000140.1 GCA_022510985.1 Ruminococcus sp.
AGGCGAATTTGAAGCACTTGAACTCAGAGACGGCGACAAGTCAAAGTTCGGCGGCAAGGGCGTTTCCAAGGCTGTTGAAAATGTTAACACTATCATCAACGACACTCTCGTTGGTATGGACGCTTACGATATCTACGCTATCGATAAGGCTATGATTGAGGCTGACGGCACAGACGATAAGTCAAAGCTCGGTGCTAACGCAATTCTTGCAGTTTCCATCGCTGCTTGCAAAGCTGCTGCTAACGACCTCGATATTCCTCTTTATCGTTATCTCGGCGGACAGAACGGCTGCACACTTCCCGTTCCTATGATGAACATCTTAAACGGCGGTGCTCACGCTACAAACACTGTTGATACACAGGAATTTATGATTA
Source organism: Ruminococcus sp. (assembly GCA_022510985.1). Lineage (GTDB taxonomy): Bacteria > Bacillota > Clostridia > Oscillospirales > Acutalibacteraceae > Ruminococcoides. The sequence goes on from JAFLSL010000140.1 coordinate 375, forward strand.
TGCCTGCAGGTGCTCCTTCTTTCAAGGAAGGCTTACGTTGGTGTACAGAAGTATTCCACGCTCTTCAGGCTCTCTTAAAGGCTGACGGTCTTGCAACATCCGTAGGTGACGAGGGCGGTTTTGCTCCTAACCTTAAGGACGATGATGAGACAATCGGCTATATCATCAAGGCTATCGAAAACGCAGGCTACGAGCCGGGCAAGGACTTCGTGCTTGCTATCGACGCTGCTTCTTCCGAGTGGAAGGGTTCTAAGAAGGGCGAGTATCTCCAGCCGAAGTCAGGCAAGACCTTTACTTCCAAGGAGCTTGTTGACCACTGGGCAGACCTTCTTGACAAGTACCCGATTATTTCTCTCGAGGACGGTCTCGATGAAGAAGACTGGGAAGGCTGGCAGTATATGACCGAGAAACTCGGCGACCGTCTCCAGCTCGTAGGAGATGACCTCTTTGTTACAAATACAAAGAGACTTAAGAAGGGTATTGAGCTTGCTGCAGGTAACTCAATCCTCATTAAGCTCAACCAGATTGGTTCCGTATCCGAGACACTCGACGCTATTAAAATGGCTCATAAAGCAGGCTACACAGCTATCGTTTCTCACCGTTCGGGTGAAACTGAGGACACAACAATCGCAGACCTCGCTGTTTCTCTTAACGCAGGTCAGATTAAGACAGGTGCTCCTTCACGTTCAGAGCGTGTTGCTAAATACAACCGTCTCCTCAGAATTGAGGAAGAGCTTGGCGATGCTGCAGTATACGCAGGTTTCGGTGCATTTAATGTAAAGAGATAATATCTCAATAGTTATTACGACTTTTCTGATACCGTCCGAATTTCGGGCGGTATCTTTGTTTTGCCTTAAATATAGCAAAACGCACAAAAGCTTTTTCAAAAGCAAAAATGTCAATTTGCTATTTTGATTATTGCTTTGTTGATTTAACCAAATTTTTGATATCGATTTTGGTTATTATAACTAACCTATAAAAATCTTGCACAAAAAATCCATATTTTATAAAATTTTGCACAATTTATCTTGACTTATATGCATAAAATAATGTAAAATATTATAGCTATAATAAAGTCAATAGGTGTGCTCAACACACCTTGATATTCTTTAGATTTAATTGTTTGTGTAAGAATTCGGGAGGGATAATGTGTCTTTAAAAGCATATGTCGAAAAAAATAGAAAAAGACTCAAAAAAAGAAGAAAACTGATTGCCTTCCTGAGCATAATTGCTGTCTTGGGATTATCAACCGCAACCTATGCGTGGTTTACTGTTAATACCTTTGCGGGAGTTCAGGACTTTGAACTTCAGATTAGTACAGGTTACGACCTTCGTGTTTCAATGGATAATCATGGATCGGATATTGATAAATACACCCATGTTATTACCAACGAAATGCTTAATTCTTATCTTCGCAAAAATTACAACAAAACCCTCGAGGATATTATCCTCGACCCTGTCACCACCAACGACGGTAAAAACTTTACATATCAGGGCGGTCAAAAAGCTGAGCCTAACGGCGAGGAATCCTATTTCGAGTTTGAGTGCTACTTTATCGCAACGAAAGATATGAAAGTTTATCTCACAACCGAAGGAACCGATGAGGAAGGAAAGAAGATAGAAGGAACAAAGGTAAGCACCGAGTCCCCTGCTCCCCAGAGTGATATCGTAAAGGCTATCCGCCTTGCGTTTGACGGTGAGGGAGATGCTCTTAAAACCTATGAGCCTAACAAGGGTGCAAAGGTTACCGCTTTAACAACCTTTGATTTGCCGAGCGGAGCGATGGATTACAACAGCTCCAACAACCTCTTCTCTCTCGAAAAGCTAAAGCCGAAGAAAGTTGCTGTAAGACTTTGGATGGAGGGCGAAGATCCCGAGTGCGACAACGACGTACAAAGAGCGAACCTAAAGATTCAGTTGTCATTCGTCGGCTTAAGAGATATAGTTAACGGAAATCCCGTTGCTTAAACTTTAAAATACGTTGATTAATATATATAGTATATAGGTGCAAAGAGGTGAACTAAATGCCGTTTAGAAAAAAGAATAAGCAAGCCGAGGCTCCGACTCCTGAGGAAGTTGCGAAATTAGGCTTTAAAAACGAAGTCAAAGCGGCTAAGGATAAGGGAAGCGATGTGTACAACCATTTCCATTCCCAGGAAAACGCAAAAAATGTCGCAGACGCAAAAAAGCGTAAGCGTATCTACGGAGCAATCCTCTCGGCACTTATCGCAATACTTCTTATAATGTACATAATCTCAATGCTCCTTACTCAGTGGGGCGACTTGGTTATCACCATCGGCGACCTTTCTGACGGAAAAACCATTATGCTCTCCGAATCTGCATCCTTTGATGATGCGGCAGTAAAGCTCAACGGCGGTTCCGTAAAGGAAGTAACCAACATTACAAAGTCGTGGCTGCCGAAAGGGCTTGATACCGCTAAGGACGGCCAGCACAACGGCGAAAACTACCTCGCCTACACTTTCTATCTTAAAAACACAGGCGATAAGGATTTAAAGTACAATACAACAATGACTATCACAGGCGTTTCCAAATCCGCCGATGAGGCAGTCAGAATTCAGATTTATAAAAACGGAGAAGACAACACCTACGCAAAAGGCACCTACAAAAACCGCAAAACTGCTGAAACCGACGCTACAAAATGGGTAGATAACGATACTGTAATCGCAACTAAGAACACTTCCCTTAAAGCCGGTAAGGTTGAAAAATTTACGGTAGTAATGTGGATTGAAGGCAACGACAGAGAATGTGTTGACGCAATCCGCGGCGGTACAGTCAGATCTCAGATGGTCTTTGACGTTGTAAAAGAGAATGAAGAATAATTCTTAACTCTTACTTCTTAATTCTTAATTTACTAAAGTTGTATCTTGCGTTTAGTTTTATCGGTTGCTGAACGGAGAGCTAAACGTCGATAATATTAAAATCAGCCGTGAAACGGCAAAAATCTTTAGGAGGATATTTCGCATGAAAAACACAAGAAAAAAGATGTTGTTATCATCAATCGCTATGCTTCTTGTTGCTCTCGTAGCTTTAGGCTCCGCAACATATGCATGGTACATCACAAACGCAACAGTAACAGCTGACGAAACACAGTTTAGTGCAGCATCAGCTGACGGTCTCGTAATTCGTCATAAAACCAGCGACGATTGGACCACTGCAATCCATGACCTTAATAAGGCAAGCGTATTAACACCTGCTTCAATTGACTATGCAAATGGTTCAACCGTTGTTGGTGCAACAGGTAAAGGTACATCATTTACAGACGGTACACTTAGCGGTGACTTATCTGAGGTTCCTGTTACACAGAACGGTGCAACAGGCGGCTATTTCTTAGTTGACACATTCTATGTTGCATCTTCCGGTGCTAGTCCGTTAGAAAACGTATCTTTCACAGTTAAGTGTGGAACTGTAGCGAACACATATATGAACCTTGCTATTTATGTTGATAATGAGCTTAAGACAGTTCTTACATCTGACCCAACTGAGGGCTGGACATCTACATCTAAAATCGATAAATCCGGAACAAGCATTACTACATCCGGTTCACAGACTTTAACAAAGATGGCTAACATGGAGGTTGCAAAAATCACAGCAGCAACTAAGGACAGCAACGGTACAGCTATCAAAGTTA
>JAFLSL010000141.1 GCA_022510985.1 Ruminococcus sp.
AAAATGCTGTGGTCGAGTGGATTGACAATACCTTTAACGATGACTATATGAATTTCGTATTTCCTCATATGGCAACAAGGGAAGAGTTTGCTGATTTCCAGTAGAATTTGATATGTACGTAGGACATACCACCCCTCACAACTTCTTTGTACAAGCATATTATGTAATATCTACCTATTTATTGGTAGAAATAATATGTAAAGGAATTTTAATATGAACACTATAAAATGCTCTTGCGGTTGCAATACTAATTCGTGCAAGTTTAATCCATGTGCTGTGACCTGTTCACCTTGTGTTGAAGCTCCACGCGGATATGGTTATGTTTATAATATAACAAGGCAGAACGTTGATGAAGATGAAGCGGTTACTTTTTCGAGTAACGGACTTCTCTCAAGCGGTATAACTCACGTTGCAGGTACAAGCGATATTGTTATCACAACTGCAGGCGTTTACCTGATTAATTATTATGTAGGCGAGGAAGGTCAGTTCACTGTTTATCAGAACTCAGCTCCCGTTGCTGGCTCAACCTATGCTTCTTCAGAAGATATTATTTATGGTCAGGTTATAATTTCCGCTCAGGCAGGCGACATAATCACTCTCGTGAATACGGACAACGATGATGTAGATCTTGATGCGGATGGTAAGGCTCCCGAGAATGTAACAAATGCGTCTATGACCATATTGAGAGTATTTTAATCTCTGACAACTGTGGCACTTTCGTTTTGATTGTGCCACTTTTTTCTTTTTTGGAACAATAAAATCGGTCGGACAGGCAATATACCCATCCGACCTTTAAGTTAATTATTGATCCTTATTTAGCTTTTAGCAACCGCAGCCGTTGTTGTCGTTGTTACCGCAGCAATTACAAATGATGAGAATAAGAAGAATAATCCAGCAGCATCCGTTTCCGCCGAAACCATTGTTACACATATATCTTTCCTCCTTTCGTCTACATTACATAATATCCGAAAAAGGAAAGTGTGTTACAAAATACTAAATCATATTAAAAGCTTTTTAGTAATTCAATCTCTTTTTTGTAGCCTGCAAGCTCGTTAGGAGTTTCAAGAAAGCACGGAAGATTTTTCAGTATAGGATGTGTTACAATCCTCTCGAACGCCTTTATGCCGATATATCCTTCGCCGATTTTTTCGTGGCGGTCTTTATGGCTTGCTAAAGGATTTTTACTGTCGTTTAAATGCAGAGCCTTTAAACGCTCGATACCTATAATTTTATCAAATTCCTCGAGTACGTTTTCTAAGTTATCCTTTATATCGTAACCGCCGTCAAAAACGTGGCAGGTATCAAGGCATACTCCGAGCTTATCTTTTAACTCAACTCTGTCAATAATCGCTTTTAACTCCTCGAACTTACTTCCGATTTCACTGCCTTTTCCCGCCATTGTTTCAAGTAAAACAGTCGTACTCATATCTTCCCACAAAACGTCGTTGAGAACTTCTGCGATTAGCTCAATACCTTTCTCTACGCCTTGTCCGACGTGTGAGCCGGGATGAAAATTGTACATATTATTCGGCAAATATTCCATACGCTTTAAATCGTCTGACATTGTTTCAAACGCAAATTCACGTGTTCTCTCATTCCCCGAACAAGGATTTAGCGTGTACGGAGCGTGAGCAAGTATTTTGGCAAAGTTATTTTTCTTCATAAAAATTATCAGAGCGTCAGTATCCGCTTTGTCAATTTCTTTAGCCTTTCCGCCTCTCGGATTACGCGTAAAAAACTGAAAAGTATTTCCGCCAAGCTCCATAGCCTGTTTGCCCATATTTTCAAATCCCTGCGAAACTGAGAGATGACAGCCGATATTAAGCATATTACCACCCTTTCGTCAAAATCATTATACCATTTCTGTTATAAAAAATCTATAAAAACAGTAGACATTTATTCTGAATTATGTTATATTTAGTATTGTAAAGCGATAAAGTGCTATTAAATGGAGGTAATACTATGGAAGAAAACAAAATTCCTTACAAAATCTATCTTGATGAAAGCGAAATGCCTACAAAATGGTATAACGTAAGAGCTGATATGAAGAACAAGCCTGCTCCGCTTTTAAACCCCGGAACTTTAGAGCCGATGAAGGCAGAGGAGCTTGCTCCCGTATTCTGCGAGGAGCTTGTCGCTCAGGAGCTAAACGACACAGACGCTTATATTGAAATTCCCGAAGAAATTCAGAAGTTCTATAAAATGTACCGCCCCTCTCCGCTTGTAAGAGCATACTTCCTCGAGAAAGCTCTCGGTACCCCCGCAAAGATTTACTACAAATTCGAAGGTAATAATACCAGCGGAAGCCATAAACTAAATAGTGCAATTGCTCAGGCGTATTACGCTAAAAAGCAGGGCTTAAAGGGCGTTACAACCGAAACAGGTGCAGGTCAGTGGGGTACAGCACTTTCAATGGCTTGCTCATACTTTGACCTTGACTGCAAGGTTTATATGGTAAAGGTAAGCTACGAGCAAAAGCCTTTCAGACGTGAGGTTATGAGAACCTACGGTGCGAGTGTTACTCCGTCTCCGTCAAAGACTACAAATATCGGTAAGAAAATTCTTGAGGATCACCCCGGAACAACAGGAAGTCTCGGCTGTGCAATTTCCGAGGCTGTTGAAGTTGCAACCTCAACCGAGGGTTATCGTTATGTTCTCGGAAGTGTTCTCAATCAGGTTCTTCTCCACCAGTCCGTTATCGGTCTTGAGAGCAAGATTGCCCTTGATAAATACGGCATCAAGCCCGATATGATTATCGGCTGTGCAGGCGGCGGTTCAAACCTCGGCGGACTTATCTCTCCGTTTATGGGTGAAAAGCTCAGAGGCGAGGCTGATTATCAGATTATCGCTGTTGAGCCGGCATCTTGTCCGAGCTTTACCCGCGGTAAGTACGCTTACGATTTCTGCGACACAGGAATGGTTTGTCCTCTTGCTAAGATGTACACTCTCGGCAGCGGATTTATTCCTTCCGCAAACCACGCCGGCGGACTTCGTTACCACGGTATGAGTTCAACTCTTTCTCAGCTTTATCACGACGGTCTTATGGAGGCTCGCTCTGTTGAGCAGACTTCCGTATTTGAGGCTGCCGAGCAGTTTGCGAGAGTTGAGGGTATTCTTCCGGCTCCCGAATCAAGCCACGCTATCCGCGTTGCTATTGACGAGGCTCTTAAGTGCAAGGAAACAGGAGAGGAGAAAACAATCCTCTTCGGCTTAACAGGTACAGGCTACTTCGATATGGTAGCGTACGAGAAGTTCAACGACGGCGTTATGACAGACTATATCCCGACTGACGCTGACCTCGAAAAAGGTTTTGCAGGACTTCCGAAGGTTGATAAATAATTCCATATCAGAATTAAAATCAATATTTAAGGCAGATAAGCGACCGCTTATCTGCCTTGTTTTATAAAATGTTTTGTTTTGATTCAATGCGTAATATTCTTCTCATATGCAACAAGTACTAGACCAGGTTCAACTTCTAATTCCTTACCGCTATCTTTAAAACCTGCATTGACATAGCATTTTCTGTTTTTTGAAAGCTCTTTTGGGAAATCGACATAAAATTTTATGGCATCAAAAAATTCATTTTCACATAGAAGGATTGCTTTTTTGCCGATTCCTTGACATTGTCGGTCAGGACTTATGTAAATTCGGGTTAAATAATACTCTCCTGCTTTAAGGTTTGCAACAAAAGGTGTACTGCCTTCACATCTGTATAAAACACCGCCTACAATTTCCTCATTATCTAAAATCGTAAAATACTTGAAGGTAGAAGAATCAAGCCTTTGTAAAATATCTTCTGCTCCTCGTAAACAAGGGTTTCCAGCATCATGATACTTTTCATATATTGGCAGAAATGCAGATTTTTGAAGTTCGCATAATGTATCTACATCACTTTTCAATGTTGGGCGTATCTTAATCATTTTTCTCCTCCGAACTGTTGTCTGTTACTCCCATATAA
>JAFLSL010000142.1 GCA_022510985.1 Ruminococcus sp.
CTTCATCTGTGGTGGTATAAACATTTTTATACTCACCGGTTGGAGGAATACTTGTACTTTGGAGACTTGCATAGAATGTGCCGATTTCATCTGCACCATTGTTCTTTGCAATCATTATCCAAGCATTTTTATTTACATCGTCTGTGGTTCCGCTTTCACCTGAGGTAACATACCAGAAGTTGAATTTACCCCAGATATTACCGTCTTCGTCCATAACCGTTCTGCGAACATAAATATATCTGCCAGCAGTTACAGTATTATGATTATCAAACTGTGTTTTATTTTTATAATCAGAGTATATATCCGAGCCAACAGTTATTTTATATGCACCTGCCGGATAGTCCTCGAGCTTGGGAGCCTCTGCCTGACCATAATAATCAAGATAATCTTCGTGAGCAAAGCCCTCTCCGTTACTGCAACTTGTGTAATACATCCACACAAGTGAGCCCTGGTATCTTACTTCAAAGTCTGATACGCCAACTTGTGTGCCTGCTGTCGGCAGGTAGCAGTTTAAGGAATAATTGTAGTATGTTGTAGATACTTCAGTTCCGTCTTCACCGGTTGTTGTAACAGTGCCGTAATAGTTTGGACCAGAACGGAGTGAATAGCCCGAGAATTTGCTATTGACAGTATATACTCCGGTCTGAGGTACCGCACTTTTATAAACGGCATTTTCTCTACCGTCAGAAGAAGCAACCTGCACCCATACATCTCTGTAAACGTGGTTCGATGTACCTGCGTTACTGTAACCACGTACATACCAGTAATTAAACTTACCCCAGATAGCACCATCACTATCCTGCTTAAAATCACGGATATATATGTAATATCCGCTTGTTAAAGTTCTGTAGCTACTTGATATATCAGTCTGGATTCGTGACTCGTAATCAGTATAAATTGGCTGAGCTGAGCTTAATTTATACGCACCGGGCTTATAACCTGAAAGGGTTGGTGTTTCACCTGAGCGTACAAAATCACCTATTCTGAACGCAAAACCCGTTTTGCCATTGAAATCAACAAAATACGACCATTCAGGCTCAGGTGTGTTGTAATACATAACCTCAATGTCTTTTACTGTGATTTCACCGGATGGTGCACTTCCGATAGTAGCGTAGCCGATCTCATCATCTGTATTATAGTTAGGGCCATATCTTAAATTGATTCCGGCACCCTTGTAAATTCCCTTATCGTCCGGAGCTTCCTTAACGAAATAAGCATTTCTCTTGCCGGGAACATCCGCTCCGCGATTTTTCTCAAGCATTATCCAGGCATTTCTGTTTACGTCCTCTGCAGTACCATTACCGCCTGATTTCTTATACCAGAAGTCAAACTTACCCCAAATATTGCCCGACTTATCCTTTTGAACCTCGCGGATTAAAATGAAATGTTTTGCTTCAACAGTATTATTGTCAGGGAATTGATCCGCCGATGTTGTTGCAGCTGTGTAAATCTGCATATCGGTTTTGAGTCTGTAAGCTGAATTAAGGTGGTTCTTGTAATAGCTTAAGTCAGTACCCGAAGCATTGCCTTTGTAATCAAGATAGGTTGTCGGCAAATATCCGTTGCCGTCCTCTGCTTCAACATAGCCGACCCATATAATATTACTTGATGTGTACTGAATCTCAAAATCAGAAACTATAACCTCATCACCTGTTTTAACAGTTGAAGAAGCTGCTGCGTAAACTGCTGTTGTACCGCTATAGTTCGGTCCTTGTCTCAGATTTATGCCGCTGTTTGCATTTTCTACAGTGTAATAGCCTAAGTTCGGTACATCGGCAGCATCGCTTTCATCGGCTGTAATTTTTGTTACATACGAAGTGCCTGTATATTTCGCTAGCATTACCCAAGCGTTTTTATTTACATTCTTTGAAGTGGCTGTTGTACCTGTAGTTTTATACCAATAATTGAATTTACCCCAGATATTGCCTGAGTCATCCTCAGTTACCTGACGAATATAAATGTAATACTTTGAATTCACCGTGTTATTATTATCAAACTGCTCACCAGTTGAGTAGTCGCTGTAGATTTCACGGTCTGACTTCAGTCTGTAAACACCAGTGGAGTAATCTTCAACATTCGGTGCATCGCTTTCATAATCCTGCCAGTAATTTGTTGCTGTGCCGTCTGCACTTACGGTTGAGAATCTGTACCAAAGTGTAATTGCTTCGCCGCTGCCGGTTAATGCAAATGGGTTCTTTAATGTTCCTGCTTTTAAGCGGGCAAACATTTCATTATTCTGCTCCGCTGTTCCGCCGTAACCAACCATATCGTTAAATTTAGCGATGGTTTCTCTATTGGCATAAGTGCCATAGCCCGAAACTATACTGTTTAGTGCGTCTGATATATTATCATGTGAACCTGAATACTCAAAGTACACAACTGTGCTTGTGCCGTGGTATCCAACCCAATACTCAAGTCCGTTTGTATTCGAATCATAACGAACATTTACAACTTCTGCAACAAGTGTTCCGTCCTCATCGATTCGGTCGTCTTCAGCATTACTGCGGTTATAATTTATTGAAGGACCGTAATAAGGAGCAAAGTCGTCCTTCTTATCATCCGCTGTCTTTATTCGCTGGTAAACCTTGCCGACTTCGGGAATTGCAAGACCACTGGGTGAAGCGTTTTCTACCTCAGTAGCAAACGCAGTTTCACTGTACGGAGATGCAAGAATTATCCACGCATCCTTGTGAACATCGTTTGATGTGCCGTTTGCACTTGCATAGTAGAAATCAAATCGACCCCAAATATATCCTTGTGAATCCTTTTTAACCTTGTTGATATAGATGGTGTAACCATTTTTAACAGTTTCGCTGTAAGCGGTATTGTCATTCACTGAATTATATACCGTTAACTCTTCTTTTGCATTATATGGCGTTTTTGCAGTGAATTCCATTACATCCCACTCAGTTTTCTCCGGAGCAGGTAACTTTAATTCATAGTACTTAGTATTGCCGTCCGGGCTGAAACGTGTCCAACCCTTTACTCCGCCAAATGTTGATTTTACCCAGTAAACAACGCTACTCGCAGCACCGGTGTACGTCTGATATACTACAGCAACATCATCTACTACATAGCCATCATCATTTTGAGTTGCGTATTTTATAGGGGAAGAAGCATACGCATAAAGTGGACCATGTCTTACCGGTAAATCATTTCCCTTTCCAATATATGTATATGTTTCTCCGATAGCAGGTTTATCTAACCCCTCAGACACAGGTGCAATAATGGCATATGCACCATCATAAACAGAAGCAAGCTGCACCCATACATTTTTATGCACATCATTTGAGGTTGAGGAGCTTGTACCGTAATAGAAATCAAAGTTACCCCAAACATTTCCGTTAGAATCAAGCTTTATTTTCTTTACATAGAAGACGTATTTGCTTTTGATTGCATTGGTACCACCTGTAACTGCAGCACCGTTAATACTGTCATAAACAGTTAGGTCTCTGTTTGCAACATAAATAGCATTTTCTTCAAAATCCCCATCATTATAGGAATAAAGTATATCGCCTGAGTATGTAGTATTTTTATTTCCGTTGTCATCATATGCAGCGAAAGCGGTACAAATATTAAACCAGCCGGCATAACCGTCGGAAGTTATGCCATAACCCCAAATAGGTTGACCTGTTGTTTCGTTGTAAGCGGCATCAGGACAAGCATCTATATCTGTTACATAGAAATAATCACCTGAATTTACCGTTCTTATTGTTCCATATGATGTGTTAGGTGCATTACGCAAAGACGTACTTCCTGTAACCTTATATTTACCAAGTGACAGTAAGTCATTCTTTACAAAAGTAAATACTTCTGTTGTCTGGTTAGTATTATCACTATATGTTGCAATCTTTGTCCATACATTCTGATAGGAGTAATTAGAAGGATTATACCCACTGCCGGCTGTCTGCCACCAATAGTTAAATCTGCCCCAGACAT
>JAFLSL010000143.1 GCA_022510985.1 Ruminococcus sp.
CGTTCCTATCTTAAATTGATATCCATCCCGAATTGTTTTTCCCCTGGGTTGCTTTGGATAGAGAGGATAGGTTCTGCAATGGGTTGTTATTATTCAAATCTCAATTATTAATTCTTAATTAAAAAAACGACTCCCGAAGGAGCCGTTTTCTTGTGTTATCTTATGCTATCTTAGCGATTGCGTATTGGATTTTTGTAGCGTCTTTAATGCTTTGTCTGCCGTCTCCATCGTAATCAGCAAGAGCCTTTTGCTCGTTATCAAATGCAATAAGGTCAACGAGGTATTTCTGAATAAGTGTTACATCAGAGATATTCACGCTGTTATCTCTGTTAACGTCACCTGCAGAATACTGACTCTGAATAGTTGTTGTCTGCTGTGTTGTTGATGTAGGTGCAGTTGTTGTATCCCCAACTGTTGTTGAAGGTATCACCGGAGCGGTTGTTGTTTGAGGAGCCGTTGTCGGCATATCTCCAATTCCGGGATAGTAGGTCGGGGTTGGATCCTCTTCAGGTTTTGCATTAACTTTATTGCAAGGTGTTCCGCCTGAGTTGTTTTCGGTTTCGCTGCTGATAGTGTATTCTGTTGAGCAATCAATTACGATATCAACAGTTTGCTTTGAGCCGCAGTTGAAGATGATTCTATCATATTCGCTGCTAACCGTTGCGGTGTAAACTCCGCCTGAACCCGACATCGGTGTTCCCGGCCAATCTCCGCCGTTTTGTTTTGTTGATTCGTTCCACATATAAATGTTCGGGGTGCTTGACCAACCTGAAACATTATCAGTTTTAACGGTTACATTATAGCTTGTGGGCTTTATAGCCTTTGTGTATGTGTAGGTTGCGGTTGTAGCTACAGCACCATTCTCGTAACCATTAAGTGTTACCTTATATGTTGCACCTGCTGTGTCGGCAGATGTACCGAGTGTTACTGTCTGACCGCTTGTGAAAGCTGTTTCAGCACTGCCGTTTACAGAATATGTTGCTCTATCACAATTCTTGGAGCTTAATGTGATTGAGATAGTGTCTGTGTAATATTTCTGACTTGCTGTTGCGTAAACTGTGGGGCCCGGCTCATCATAAAGAACAGCAATACCGGTGTTGCCGATAGAACCGCTTACTCTGCCGTTATTTACAGTGAAGATGCCGCCGGAGATACGGTCTGTGTATGTGCCGTTAGCAAGTGTTGCAACCGCAACGGAGCTTACGTTTGCTGATGTGCCGCTGCTACAGTTGATAAGAACTGCACCGCCGCCTGAGCTTGCACTACCACGTCCGATTACAGCAATGTTGCTTGAACTTTGTAAATATTCGCTTTGTCCCTCGAATATGTTAGAGAACTTGTTAACCTCAGCAACTTCTGTGCTTATCCAGTCTGTCTCAGAAGCAACACCGAGCTGCTGTGAAAGACTTGCAGGACGAGCAAGATAAAGTGCTGTGATACCGTCACGAGCTGCAATAGCTGCCCACGCTTTGTTTCTCTGTGCCTTTGATTTATCTCTTGTTTCGCCGTCCATATATGTGTCGTGAGATTCGTTCCAGAGAACGGTCTGAGCCTTTGTGCCGTTTGCCATATTCATCGGAATTGCGTTGGAAGCGTTTCCGCTTATAACTGCAGGGAGGATTTGACGATCTATTGTAGAGTCAGTAACCTTCATATATGGATAGTAGTCGCTGAACTTACGATTATATCCGCAGGTGTTTAAGATTTCGCCGTATGACATAAGCTCTTTGTTATATTTACTCTTAGCGTATGTCTTAACTTTATTTACTGTATTAGGCCAGAAATCAGATCTGTATTTAGGAAGATCGTTCGGAGTTTCGATATGCTTTGCCGCGTCAAAACGGAAACCGTCCATACCGATGTCAACCATTTCCTGAAGATACTCGTAGATTGCATTCTGAACTCTGGGGTCCTCAGTTTTGAGGTCGGGGAGACGAGATGTACATCTTCTTGTAAGGTCATATGTACATGTATCCTCGGGACCGTTCCATTCAAACGCATATGTCATATTTTCCCACGGATTGTGGAAGAGCTGATTGTTATAAATTTCGGGTTCAAACTTCTGAGCCTTCGGAGTTACGTGCTTCATAGGGTCAGTTGAAGTAACGTTGTTTTCGTTGTCGCAAGTACCCATATGGTTGATAACGGAATCGGCGATAACCTTGAGTCCAATCTCGTGAGCCTTGTTTATCATACTAACAAGCTGAGACTTTGTGCCGAGAGCGTTGTCGGTACTTTCGTTAAGCTGGAAACCTGCGGGCTGATAGAACATCCACCAACCGTTATTAGATTCACTGTTAACTGTATGACCTAATGTAGCTTCTTTGATTTCGTTGGGCGGTGAAATCTGAATAGTTGTAAATCCCGCCTTTGCGATTTTCTCGAGCTTGCTCTCAATGTTTGTATAGCTCCAGTTCCAAGCCTGAAGTATAGTCGCATCATCAAGAGATTCAGCTAAGCCGTAGGGGTTAGCACTCGTAGACTTCTTGTCTGTGGTGACCGCTGTCGCAGTGTATTGTGCACATACAAAGCATGTAGCAAGTAAACAAACTGCTAGCACAACGGAAATAATACGTTTTCTCATAGAATTTCCTCCTGTTACATTCTACAAGGTATAATAACCTTTTTATCAAATATAATAATAAATTATTTTCGTCAAAAATACAATTCATTTTTTGTACAAAATATTACTTAAATATATGTATATAATGCCATAGAAAAAGCGAAAAAATCGGACAACAAATTAAGTTTTAAAAACCAATTTGTTATCCGACTTATATTTCATTAATATATTAACAATTTAAAAATTTTATCGTTCGCTTTCATGCCATTCTTCATTATCGAAAATAAAATCATCTATATCTCCGTTATCGATGTAATATCTGAATAACATAAAAATGCACCTCCTTAATGTAGCAAAATAAGGGGGTGCGGATTTTAATTTATGATTTCCAAGTAACCGACTATAATGTCAACCACCTGTTCGTCGGTCAACTTTGTTCGGTTTATACATAAATCGTAATTTTCCGTCAGGCCCCATTTTTTGCCCGAATAAAAGTTATAATAGTTTGCTCTTGATTTATCAGTTTTAGTGATAGTTTGCTCCGCTTTGGATTCATTAACTCCCTTTTTCTCTATAGCTCGTTTAATTCTGTAATCCTTATCTGCATATATAAATATGTTTATTACGTCTTTTCTGTCTTTAAGTACAAAGTCGGCACATCTTCCGACAAATATACACGGCTCTTGACTGGCAAGCTGCTTAATAATTTTGTGCTGTAAAAGATAAAGCCTGTCGTTAACCGGCAACTGACCTGAACTGTAATTGGTGCTGAAGGAGTAAAGTCCCATAGAAAGCGAGTATAATAAACTGTTAGCAGCCTTCTCGTCAACACTGTTAAAAATTTCAGGATCAATTCCGCTCTCCTTAGCAGCGATTGAAATCAGCTCTCTATCATAACATTTGATATCAAGTCTTTTTGATAAAGCCTCTCCTATTTGCCGTCCGCCGCTACCGAACTGTCTCGCAATTGTAATGATGTTTTTACAAGCCATCGTTGTTCCTCCTATGCGAAGTTCCGCCTATATTATATGCAATTTGCACTAAAAAATCAACCGAATTTTACATTTTTGTAAATATTGTCTAAAAGAATTATAAATCATTTGTATATTATTCTCAAAGCCACAATATGTGCCTATATATAAATGATTTATGGTATTATGTCTATTCATATATGATAATGGGAAATATAATGATTTTTAAAAATATTTCCATTTTTTTTGAAAAAAGTATTGACTTTATAAATCTATTGTAATATAATATCAAATACGCTGCGGTGCAAAGATTACATTACTGTAATTTATGCATCAATGCGACAGAACCTTGAAAATTAAACAACGAAAGTAAAGAAACCCGTGATGACTTTGAGT
>JAFLSL010000144.1 GCA_022510985.1 Ruminococcus sp.
TCGGTACTGCCCTCTGCCGAGCCTGCACCGACAATTGTATGAAGTTCATCTATAAAGAGGATAACATTCTTTGACTTTTTAACCTCGTCGATAGCTTCCTTTATTCTCTCCTCAAAATCGCCGCGGTATTTTGCTCCCGCAACCATTCCCGTAAGGTCAAGGCTGACAATTCGTTTATCGCGGAGAATTTCGGGGACCTGCCCTTCAACAATTTTCAGTGCCAAGCCTTCGGCAACGGCTGTTTTACCTACGCCCGGCTCGCCGATAAGTACAGGGTTATTTTTTGTACGGCGAGAAAGGATTTGGATTACTCTTTCGATTTCCTTTTCACGCCCGATTACGGGGTCGATTTCGCCTTTTTTAGCAGCAGCGGTTAAATCTCTACCAAATTTATCAAGTCCCTTTGTGTTGCTTTTTTTGCTATTTTCGGGACTGTTCTGTTCGCCGACATAATCCTCGGCGGTGTCCATAACCGCATTGAGATTTACTCCAAGTTCATTTAAAAAGTTGTACGCGTAGCTGTCGGTTTCCTGCATAATACTGAAAAGAAGATGCTCGGTGCCGACGTAATTACTACCAAGACGAGCAGCGATTAAGACAGCATTTTGCATAACACGTTTGCTGCGTGGTGTAAAGTCGTTTGCAGAAAGAGTGGTCGGAGAGGCTGTGCCGGTTGTTTCTTTTATTCTTTTTTCAAGTTCATCAGCGTCGAGTCCTGCCTGAGAAAGAGTTGTTGCGGCTACTCCGCTGCCTTCCTTGATAAGACCGAGAAGGAGATGCTCGGTACCGATATAATTATATCCCATTTCACCTGCGGAGGTAATTGCGAGGTTCAAGGCAGTGTTTGCCTTTTGGGTAAAGTTTTTGAATTCATACATATAAATTCCTCCTTTATTATTTATTTAAACATTTTTTAGTTTAGTTTGTTGTTTAAAATTTCCGCTCTTAAAATATCACGATCGCGTGGTGAGATTTGTTCGTTTTTGTTAACTATCATAGTCGCGGGTTGAATTTCATTTATAAGAATGTCTATAGTATCAACACTTATGTCTGTAATTACACCGCTGCTTATACCAAATCGGACATTTGAGAGCAGTTCTAACGCCTCTTTGCAGGTGATAAGCTTAGCTGTCTTAAGTATGCCGAGACTTCTGAAGATGCTGTCCTGTGTTTCTATGCTTTGGCACATACGCTTTTGTGCCTGAAGCTCCTGATTTACGAGCTGTTCGGCATTATTTTTAAGATTTTCAATTGCAGACTTTTCGGAAATTCCGAGAGTTACCTGATTTGAAAGCTGATACATTGCACCCTGAGGTTCTGTTCCTTCTCCGTAGGCTCCGCGGATTGTAAGTCCCAGCTTTGATAGATTACCGGCAATTCTTCCAATAGCTTTGCTGCTTTTGAGTGCGGGAAGATGGAGCATTACGGAGGCTCTCATTCCTGTACCGAGATTTGTCGGACATTGAGTAAGATAACCGAGCTTTTCATCAAAAGCAAAGTCAAGATTTTCATCCAAAAGAGTATCAAGCTTATCGGCGATATCGTAAGCTTTTTCAAGTTCAAAGCCCTTGCTTAAAATCTGCAATCTGATATGGTCTTCCTCGTTGAGCATAATGCTCATTGCCCTGTCCTTTGAGAGAATAAGTGCTCTACCCGCAGAGTTGCTCATAAACTCGGGACTTGCGAGATGACTTTCAACAAGAGAAATCCGCTGAGGTTCGGTTAAATCCTTTACATAAAGGACATCAAGCTCCCTCGCTAAAGGGGAATTGCTGTTTTTTACCGCCTTTATAATTTCCTCGGCAACCTCACTTTTGCCCGCAGTATTAAGTCTGCAAGGAAAAGGATATTTTTTTAAGTTTCTTGCTAATCGAATTCTCGTTTGCATTACTACGTTACTCATTGTTATCCTCCTTTTCCTTTATTCTATCTCTGAGTACAGCGGCTTTCTCAAACTCCTGATTTTTAATAGCGTTTTCAAGTTCTGCTTTTAAATCATCAAGCTCTGAGGTTTTATTTTCTACAGATTTTTCTTCCGTTTTTTCCGCTTTATAGCTCGGACTGTTTTTCCCACAGTGGGTAGTGTTGCCGTGGACACGACGAATTGTGGGTAGAATTTTGTCGGAGAAGATATTGTAGCAATCAGCACAGCCCATCATACCTGTTCTGGCAATATCGTTGTAAGTAGTACCGCAGGTTTCGCAACGGGTAGCCTGAGTTCTTGCGGGAAGTGCATTCTCAAAGAAACTTCCGAACAGTGAATTAAAATCGTCCGAGAAACTTTCTGCAAAATTTGAGAACACATTCGTATATCCCATTTCCTTTGCACATTCGCTGCAAAGATGGTATTCTTCAAACTCGCCGTTTATAACACGCTTTACGTGAGTATCGGCGTTATTCTTTTTGCATTTTTGACATTTCATAGTATCAGCTCCTTATTATGGTTAGTAACATATTCTTAAAAATTCTTGATCTTAAAATATCCCGGATATCGTGCGGTATTTCCTTAAACACGCGTTCCGAAAGTGCTGAATTAAGAAGTCTGGCAGTCGGCAAATCTATTATTGACTGGTTATACATATTCTTAATCATTATTTCAGCTGTGGCTTTATCAAGCGTTTCGCCTATTGAATTAACTATATGCATAACCGCTGTGCTTTTATCCATTTTCACTCGAGTAATGCGGATATATCCTCCGCCGCCTCGGCGACTTTCTACAATGTAGCCCTGCTCGGGGGTAAAACGCGAGGTTATTACATAGTTAATCTGGCTTGGTACACAGCCGAGGTAATTTGCAAGCTCGTTTCTTCTTATTTCGGCGTTTCCGTTTTGTTCTTCGAGCATAGCGAGAATGTGCTGTGCTACTAAATCACTGATACGCATTTTCTAATCATCTCCTTAGGTCAAATTTATTTTTATTTGACTTTCTTTGACCTTTATTGCTTTGATTATAGGACTAAAGTCAGAAAAAGTCAAAGTCAAATAAAGTCAAATTAATCTTGCTTTTACATTAATTTCTCGTTAATTCTCACGAATACTTATTTTTCCTAACTAATTCTAATTTTTTAAAATTTTAATTTTAAATTTTTTCACTTCCCTATTGACTTACATAAAATATGGTGATATACTTTAATCATCATATGAACGATTATTCATATGTTCAATTATCAAACATCGGAGGTAGTTTTGAATAAAGATAACAATATTCCCGAATTAGAGATACTTTTTGAACTTGCTGACCTGTTTAAGGTTTTCGGCGATTCTACAAGACTCAGAATTATGTATACGCTTTTTGAGGATGAACATTCCGTTGGCGAGATTGCTCAGCTTTTGAATATGGAGCAAAGTACTATCTCCCACCAGCTGAGAGTTCTTCGCACAAATAAGCTCGTTAAAATCAGAAGAGACGGAAAGCAGATTTACTACAGCCTTGACGATGACCATGTTAAAAAGGTTATCGAGATGGGACTTGACCACGTTTTGGAGTAATTGAGGTGCATTATGAAATATAAGCTTATTATGAACGGTCTTGACTGTGCCAATTGTGCGGGAAAGATTGAGAAAGAAATTGCAAACACCGAAGGCTTTAGTGAAGTAAGCCTTGTGTTTGCCACAAAATCACTTTATTTTCAACATATTGAGGATGACAACATAATAGAAAAGGTACAGAAAATTACCGATAGCATTGAAGACGGGGTTACTGTCAGCAGAGAAGTAAAAAAAAGTAAGAACCATTCTCACAACCACGACGAATGTAACGATTGTGACCACGGAGAAAATTCAAAGCTTTCAAAAATTCTTCTTTTTATCGCTGTAGCTTTTGCAGTTATAGCTTTATTGCTCGATATATTTAAAATTAATGAAATTGCGGTTGCCATACTCAGTGCCGTATCAATTGTACTTTCGGGCTACAAGGTATGTATTTCA
>JAFLSL010000145.1 GCA_022510985.1 Ruminococcus sp.
AGAGTTTTTCCTCTCTATCCAAAGATTAATAGAGGTACGAAGGGTAGGGGGTTATGCTTTTTAGAGAGGGAATGCATGGACTGACGAGGAAAATAAAAAAACAGAATTTTTCCTCTCTATCCAAAGATTAATAGTGGCACGAAGGATAGGGGGATATGCTTTTTAGAGAGGGAATGCACGGACTGACGCGGACATTTAAAAAAACCTTTTCATATCGCATAATTTATGTTATAATAAACTTTAAGTGAATTTAATTTAAGGTGATAGTATGGTAATTAAAAAGGTACGCACACGCTACGCTCCTTCTCCGACAGGCTTTATGCACGTCGGAAATTTGAGAACGGCACTTTATGAATATCTTATCGCAAAGTCAAACGGCGGCACGTTTGTGCTTCGTATTGAGGATACCGACCAGGAACGCTATGTTGAGGGTGCAGTTGACGTAATTTACAATACGCTGAAAACGGCTGGCATTATCCACGATGAAGGTCCCGACGTCGGCGGTGAGTATGGTCCCTACGTTCAGAGTGAACGCAGAGAAATGTATCTTCCCTATGCCGAACAGCTTATAGAGGACGGAAAGGCTTACCGTTGCTTCTGCACAAAGGAAAGACTTGAAAAGCTTTCCGAGAGTATGGAGTTCGGCGGATATGACCGCCATTGTCGTGATTTATCGGCTGAGGAAATCGAGGCAAAACTAAAGGCAAACACACCGTATGTTATCCGACAAAAAATGCCCCTCGAAGGTAAGACCACCTTCTCGGACGCGGTTTTCGGAGATATTACTGTTGACAACAGCGAGCTTCAGGATCAGATTCTTATAAAGACCGACGGCTACCCGACCTATAATTTTGCAAACGTAATTGACGACCATACTATGGGTATAACCCACGTTGTCCGCGGAAGCGAGTACCTCAGCTCAACGCCGAAGTACAATCTTCTTTACGAGGCTTTCGGCTGGGAAATTCCAACCTACGTTCACCTTCCGCTTATTATGGGAAAGAACGAGGACGGCTCTGTCAGCAAGCTGAGCAAGCGTCACGGCTCAACAGGCTTTGAGGATCTTGTAAAGGACGGCTATCTTCCCGAGGCGATAATAAATTATATTGCACTTTTAGGCTGGTGTCCTAAGGATAATCAGGAAATCTTTTCGATGAAACAGCTTGAGGAAAGCTTCTGTATCGAGAATATCTCAAAATCACCTGCTGTTTTTGATTATGACAAGCTTTTGTGGTTTAACGCGGAATACATTAAGGCTATGAGCGAGGATGAGTTTACAGCCTACGCTATGCCGTATTATAAGGAAGTTTTCGGTGACAAAGACGTTGACTACTCAAAATTCGTAAAGATTTTACAGCAACGCCTTGAAAAGTTTACCGACATACCCGAGAAGATAAAGTTTTTCTCTGAGCTTCCCGAGTATGAAAAGGACTTGTTTGTAAATAAAAAGAGTAAAACAAATCTCGAGAATGCCCCCGTGAATTTAAAAGAGGCGTACGAACGCCTGAAGGCTCTGCCTGAGTGGACGGCTGACGCTATCCACGATTGCCTTATCAATATGGCGGTGGAAAAAGAGCTTAAAAACGGAACGGTAATGTGGCCTGTTCGTATTGCGGCGGCTGGTCAGACTGTAACCCCGGGCGGTGCGATTGAAATTCTCGATATTTTAGGAAGAGAAGAAAGCCTCAGAAGGCTTGAAATCGGACTTGAAAAACTAAACTAAGAGGAAACCATATGGATGAAAATAAAGAAGTAATGTCTAACAATTTTATACATCAGTTTATCGAAGAGGATATCTCCGAGGGTGGGGACTACTACGGAAAAAAGGTTCATACCCGTTTTCCGCCCGAGCCGAACGGATATCTTCATATCGGCCACGCAAAGGCGATTTTCGTTGATTTTGCAACGGCTGATAAGTACAACGGACTTTGCAACCTTCGTATGGACGACACAAACCCGACAAAAGAAGACGTCGAGTATGTGGACGCGATTAAGGAGGATATAAAGTGGCTTGGTTTTGACTGGGAAGACAGATTTTATTACGCTTCCGATTATTTCGAGCAAATGTACGGCTACGCGGTTGAGCTTATTAAAAAGGGCTTGGCGTACGTTTGCGAGCTTAACAGCGAGCAGATGCGTGAGTTCCGCGGAGATTTGACTACACCGGCGAAAAGTCCGTTCAGAGATCGCCCGATTGAGGAAAGCCTGGAGCTTTTTGAAAGAATGAGAAACGGCGAGTTCGAGGACGGTGCGATGACGCTGAGAGCAAAAATCGACCTCGCGTCGGGCAACTTTAATATGCGTGACCCTGTAATCTATCGTATAAACCATATGAAACATCACAGAACGGGCGACAAATGGTGTATTTACCCGATGTACGATTTTGCACACCCGATTGAGGACGTTATCGAGGGAATTACTCATTCGCTCTGCACGCTTGAATTTGAGGCACACAGACCGCTCTACGATTGGGTAGTCGAGAATATTTCGGCTGAGAGCAAGCCCAGACAGATTGAGTTCGCAAGACTCGGAATTAACAACACCGTTATGAGCAAGCGTAAGCTCAGAAAGCTCGTTGAGGAAAACTACGTCAGCGGCTGGGACGACCCGAGAATGCCCACACTGTGCGGACTTCGCAGACGTGGATACACCCCGAAGTCAATACGCTCATTTACCGACCAGATTGGTCTTTCCAAGGTTAACTCGATTGTTGATTACAGCTTTTTGGAGCATTGCCTGCGTGACGATTTAAACGAAAACGCAAAGCGTGCTATGGCGGTTTTGGACCCCGTAAAGCTCGTTATCACAAACTATCCCGAGGACAAAACCGAAGAATTTGAAATTGAAAACCATCCGCAAAAGCCTGAAATGGGCACTCGCACAGTGACTTTTTCGAGGGAGCTTTATATCGAGGCAACCGACTTTATGGAGGAGCCGATTAAAAAGTACCAGCGTCTTTACCCCGGAAACGAGGTTAGAATTAAGAGTGCGTATATCGTAAAATGTACGGGCTGTAAAAAGGACGATAACGGAAATGTCGTTGAGGTTTACGCCGAGTACGACCCCGAAACAAAGGGCGGAAATACCCCGGACGGACGAAAGGTTCGCGGTACTATCCATTGGGTAAACGCAGCCGACTGCATTGATGCTGAAGTAAGGCTCTACGATAATCTCTTTACGGTAGCTGACCCCGAGGCAGGGGACGAGGATTTTGTTGAGTACATTAATCCCGACTCGCTTGTTGTTTTAAACGGCTGTAAGCTCGAAAAATCTCTCGAGAATGCGGAAAAGGCTGACCGCTTCCAGTTTATGCGTCAAGGCTACTTCTGTGCCGACAGCAAGGACAGCAAGGACGGCAAGTTGGTGTTTAACCGCAGCGTCAGCTTAAAGGACAGCTTTAAGAAGTAAATAATTTTAATAAAATCGGGAAGACAGGTTGCCTGCCTTCCCGATAAGCTTTTATATTTTTTTTAATTTTTAATCTCAAAGTCAAGGACTTTATTACCCTTGTATTTGAGGTTAATTGTTTTTGTTTCGGTTGTATCGTCCGTGTAGGTTACCTTGACTAAGATTTTAGCACCATCTAAGGTCTTTTTCTGGATTTTCTTTTCAAGTTCTTTGTATTTTTTGTCAGTGCGGTTTAGAGTGTTGATTTCATTAACCCACTTGGCAATCTCTGCATCGCTGTGGTCGCTTTCGAGAATAAGCTTAAAGCAACTTGTTTTAGTCTCGTTTTTCAGAACAACCTGTTCTTTTCCGTTAACTTTACCTGAATTGTCATATATAAAACCGTCGCAAACTACGCCTTAATCCATACAAGCATATTTTTCAAATTC
>JAFLSL010000146.1 GCA_022510985.1 Ruminococcus sp.
GTGGGCAAAACGTCTTAAGGACGCTTCCAAACCACCGATTATAATAGGGCTGTCGGGATATAGTTTTTTCACAATATTGCAATAAACAGTCACGGCTCTGTCAGGGCGTTTGCCCGCTTTTCCGCCGGCGGTGTAGGCGTCGTCACTTCTCTTACGTTTAGCTACAGTATAGTGAGCTACCATACTGTCGATATTTCCCGCCGTAACAAAAAAGCCCAAGCGTGGCTTTCCGAACTGAGCAAACTCACGTTCATTGTGCCAATTGGGCTGGGATAAAACAGCGACTCTAAAGCCCATATCTTCAACAACACGGCTGATAATCGCTGTACCAAACGCGGGATGGTCCACGTAGCTGTCGCCTGTTACATAGACAAAGTCAACATAGTCCCATCCACGCTGTTTAACTTCTTCAATTGTCATCGGTAAAAATGACATAGCTTTTAAATTATTCTCCTAAATTACTGTTACGTTCAAGCCATTCGCCGTAGGTCATAATAACCTCTCTCGGCTTTGAGCCTTGATGCGGTCCGATTACTCCGAGCTGTTCCATATCATCAATCATTCGACCTGCTCTTGCATAGCCGACGTGAAGTCTTCGCTGGAGCATAGAGGTAGAGGCTTGTCCTGCCTCGCAGACATACTTAATCGCCTCTTCCATTTTAGCATCAACCTGAATATCACCTTGACCGTTTGAAAAGTCGCCGTCCTGCTCTTCTTCTGCCATACGCTTGATTTTTTCTTCTATCTCCTCGTTATACTGAGCAGTAGCAGATTTTTTAACATAGCGTGTAACTGTGCCGATTTCGTCATCGGTAGCAAAACATCCCTGAACACGAATCGGATTCGGGGCACCGACAGGCATATAGAGCATATCGCCTCGACCGATAAGCTTTTCCGCACCGCCCGTATCAAGAATAATACGCGAGTCCATATTTGAGCCTACTTTAAGTGCGATTCGACTGGGCACGTTCGATTTAATAAGACCTGTGATTACGTTTGCTGTAGGTCTTTGAGTTGCTATAACAAGGTGCATTCCGGCTGCACGGGCAAGCTGTGCAAGTCTTACGATACTATCCTCAACTTCTCCGGGAGCAGTCATCATAAGGTCGGCAAGCTCGTCGATAGCGATTACTATTCTCGGGAGCTTTTCCTTTCTTACGTCAAGTCCGTTTACCTCGAGTACGGGCTGAATCATCTCGCCTTCTTCATTTTCATAAGGCGGATTTTCTTTCATATATTCAATATTTGATTCAATAAGACGGTTATAAGAATCTATATCCTTACAGTCAAATTCCGCAAAAAGCTTGTAACGGTCCTGCATTTCGCTTACTGCCCATGATAGCGTACCAGCCGCCTTTTTAACGTCGGAAACTACAGGTACGAGAAGGTGCGGAACTCCCTTATACTTTGAAAACTCAACCATTTTCGGGTCAATAAGCACAAGCTTAACCTCATCGGGAGATGCCTTAAACAGAATACTTATCAGAAGTGAGTTTACACATACCGATTTACCGGAGCCGGTAGTACCTGCGATAAGAAGGTGAGGAAGTTTTGCTATATCGGTTGTGATAATTTTACCTGTGATATCCTTACCAAGCACACAAGTCAGCTTACTTTTGCTTTCCTCAAACTCATCTGAGTCGATAAGCTCTCTGATTGAAACCGTGCTTACGGCTTTATTCGGAACCTCGATACCTACCGCCGCCTTGCCGGGGATAGGAGCCTCAATGCGGATACCGTTCGCCGCAAGGTTAAGGGCGATATCATCAGAAAGGTTTGTAATCTTGTTAATTTTTACACCCGGTGCGGGATGAAGTTCATATCTGGTTACGGAAGGACCTCTTGAGATATGAGTAATGGACGCACTTACACCAAAGCTTTCAAGTGTTGAGATAAGCTTTTGAGCGTTAGAACGCATTTCGTCCTCGCCGTTAACTCCCGAATTATCAGCAAGCTTTAAAAGCCCGACAGGTGGAAATTTATATGTATTTTCTTCTGTAATAATATCATTATATTCAACTTCATCCTTTGGCTTTCTGCGGCGTTTAGCAGGTTTTTCCTCGGATTTACTGTCTGAATTCTGCATTCTGGCATTATTAACCGCGTCCATAAATCTATCGACATCACTGTTATCAGACGGCTTTTCAGGCACCCTGTCATCGTCAATAGAAATATCAATATTCGATTTACGTCTGCGTCTTTTCTTTTTTCCGTTATCAATCGGAATGTCAATTGTAGTATCAAAATCGTCAGTAGAGAACACGTCAAACTCAGGTTCTTCTTTCTCATGCTCTCTGCGTCTTGAAAAACGTTCGCCCGAGCGTTCGTAAGCCTGCGAAACCTCTCTACCGACAAACATGGCTGCTCTGCCGATATCGTTGAGCGAGATTTTGCAGATTATTAAAATCAGGGTTATAAGCAATACAAATACAACGCCGAGTGACGCCCACCAACCAAATGCCACAAGCATAGGATAACCGACAATTCCGCTGAAAAGTCCGCCGCCCGCTAAGAAACGATTTTCTGCACTAAAGCCGTTTAAGAAAAGGTTTCCGAGTGCGTTGAAGAAATTACCGTCGAGGTAATGATTGGGACCTAAAAGATAAACTCCGCTCTCGGCAAGAACAATAATCGCAATTCCGACAGCAACCTTGATTTTGAAATGAGAAATTGTTTTTTCGAGTGTGGTAATAACTGCGAGATAAATAAACAGTATCGGAATTAAAATGATACAAATTCCTAGAAAGCCGTAAAAAACACCTCTGATTGATTCCCACACAGGTGCTCCGGGAACAAAGATAACAAGCAGGGAAATCAACGCCGAAGCAAAATACAAGAGTGCTTTAATTCTGGGGCTAAGCTTATTCTTAGCCTTTTGTGTGCCGCGTTTTGCTCTTGTGGATTTAGAAACAGTCGGCTTTTTTGATGTTTTGTTCGGTTTTTTGGCAGTTTGTTTTTTATTAGCCAATTTTTTCACATCCGTTCCACTCATAAAATCTATTTAAAGAATACTGACAAAGCTTCCTGTTACCATTTCGTAAATGCTGACAGCAGTCACAACAAGTCCCACCGCAGCGGTATAAATAACAAAAACTATCATTTTATCGGTTTTAAGTAACCATTTAAAAAGCATAATAGCAAAATATCCTACAATTGCCGAAGCAATAACTCCGCAAAGAACGGCGATAATCATTTCAGAATTTAATGTAGAAGTATCCACGTCCTTAATCTCTAAAACAGCCGCTGCTATAATTGAAGGAATTCCGAGGATAAATGTATAATCAAGTGCCGCCTGCTTATTAATTTTTCGCATCTCACCTACTGCAAGCGTAGTTCCGGAACGGGAAAGTCCGGGGAAAATTGCGGCAAAGAGCTGTCCGATACCTACTAAAACTGCGTCAAGGACAGTGTAACGTGTGCGACCGTTGCCCGTGTAATTGCTTTGAGCGTCTTTTTTATAATGCTTCGCTGTCGGACGATTTACGCAGATATTACCGATAAACAGCAGTAAGCCCGTCATAAGAAGAGATAAGCCAACCACGATAAAATACTTGCTCTGGGCAAACAAATCAGCCAAATCTTTAATTTTCATATCCGTTCCGGGAATCGGCACAAACAACAGGAACAACGGAATAAGACCGATAATAAGCATAATAATCAGATTACGGTCGCCGTCCATCTGTGACCATTTAAACTTGCCTGTAAAAACATCCTTAACAAGTGAGAAAAACGCTTTAATAAGTCTCAGGATAAGCTTGTGGTAGAAAATCAAAACCGCCGAGAGCGTTCCGATATGTAGCATTACATCAAGAAAAAGTCCGCCGTCCTCCATACC
>JAFLSL010000147.1 GCA_022510985.1 Ruminococcus sp.
AAAAATTTCAAAAAACTGTTGACATTTTATAATTTTATGATAAAATATATTCAAGACACGAGAAGAGAAAGTTTTGATTACTCCATAAAATTACCTAAAAAGCCGACGGTTTTTACCGTCGGTTTTTTCATTTCTTACATAAAAACACTTTATTATCAAAAATAGCTTGAATTATTTAATATTTTGAGCTATAATCTGTTAGAATATTATTGTGGAGTATTATTGTATAATACAGATATCATTAAGAATAGGAGGATTGTATGTTGCTTTCTTTTGATGAACTTCCCGAAGAATTTCAAAATGATGACGTAAAAAAATATTATGACATACTTAAAAATAAAAAAAGCAGCATAATAATAAAAAGATCCTTTGATATATCTTTATCTATTTTGTTTATTATTATTCTTTTGATACCTATAATTATTCTCGCTTTGGCGGTTAAGCTTACCTCTCGCGGTCCGATTCTTTATAAACAAACGAGAGTGACTACCTATAACAGAGAATTTACCATTTATAAATTCAGGACTATGGTAGATAACGCCGACAAAATGGGAACGCTTGTTACCTCGCACGGAGATAACAGAATAACAGAAATCGGGCATTTTCTGAGAAAATATCGTCTTGACGAACTTCCCCAGCTTTTTAATGTTTTAAAAGGCGAGATGAGCTTTGTAGGAACTCGTCCCGAAGTTCCTAAATATGTTAAGTGTTATACTCCGGCAATGTACGCAACGCTTTTAATGCCTGCCGGAATTACAAGCCTTGCGAGCATAAAGTTCAAAAATGAGGACAGAATGCTGGAAACCAGCACAAATATAGACGAGGATTACGTTGATATAATTCTTCCTAAAAAAATGCACTACAATCTTCTTTATATAAAAAGCTTTGGCTTTAGAAACGACTTATACTTAATGCTAAAAACAGTTAAGGAAGTTGCTTTCCACTAAAATTTACTTCTGAATTTAAGGAGGTGAGACGATGTCAGGGATAAAAGAAAAGCTTATGAACCCTTCGAAATTCCGTATAAGCTATCTTATTGTACTTTTCTTTTGCAATATATCTTTTGTTCAAATTCCCGCGTACATTTGTCTTGTCTTTTTATTTTTATGGGGAGTATACCTGGTTTATTATAAAATCCGCGTTGACCGCTGTTTTGACCGCTTTCGATTTGGAATATGGATATTAGCTTTTTTAGCGGTTAACTTTATTACTATGCTCCTTAATTTGTCGATGGGTTTGCTGTATAATATTTTAATGCTGATGCATATAAGTATTTGCTTTTTTATATTTTACGGAATACATACCGAGAAAGAGCTTAATACAAAAGCGGAACTTTATAAAATATGTAAATTCATAATTTATTCAACGACGCTTTTAGGTGCTTTAGGATTTGCCTTTATGATGTCGGGAGTGAAATTTGAGTGGATGTGGATAAAATTTATTATCTACGAGAACCGCTACACAGGCGTGTACATAAACCCAAATATCCTAGGCTTTATTTCAGTAGTTTCGATAGTTTGCTGTCACCTCGTTATGAAACCCGATTTTCTTGTTCAGGCAAAACGTACAAGAATAAGCCGAATCTGGATAGCGGTTTGCTTAAGTGTTGACTTGTTTTCGCTTTTATTATGTGACTCAAACGCGTCATTTGCACTTTTTGTTTGTTATGTAATTTTCACTTTAATTTTTATTTACTTCTCCAGTCCCGCAAGAATGAAAAAAAGGCAGTTTTTTATAAAATCGCTTGCAGTCTTGATTGCAGCGGCTTATGTAATTGCAACTGCGTTTATGGTCAGATCCATTTGTCAGCAAGGCTTTTCACAGCTTCTATCCCCGAAGGATATCGACCAGCAAGCCGTAGCCGTAATCAACGAGATAACGGGTGAGGAGGCAATCACCTTTACCCATGTTAATGAAAATATAGACAGCGGACGTCTTAAGCTTATTAAAGAAAGCTTTAAGCTTTTTAAGATGTCTCCGCTTTTGGGTATAAGCAACGGAAATATTGTTGAATACAGCCAAAAGTACCTTGACGGAACGCTGAGCCTCAGCTATCACAACAACGATATTCACAATGGTTATCTGACAATTATTGTTTCAACGGGAATAATTGGATTTGTCATTTTCGCTATATGGGGACTGAGGTTCGGTAAACATATAGTGTTTAACCTTTTTAAACGTCAAAATGCCGGTTCACAGGATATTTTACCTTGCTTATTCGCTTTTTGTTGCGGATATTTGGTTTACTCACTTTTTGAAAAGGCTCTGCTTTTCGACGTCAGCTTTATGGTAATCTGGTTCTGGTATATGTTGGGAATGACAAGCGTGTATCTCAATAAGTATGAGCCTCTGGTCGGAGCACATTATATGCTGAGTAAACACCGTATTCCTCAGCATTTGATTTGATTTTAAAGTATTGTAAAAAAATTAAATTTAATATATAATATACCGTAAGGAAACTTGCGGTATATTTTTTTACTTATAAACGAGTTTATTTGGTTAATAATATTATCGGTGATAATTATGAAGTTTTATATTAAACGTGATAAAACGGTCGGAGACAGTCTTTTCGTAGTTTTAAACGAACAGGGAAGAGAAAATTATTTTGTTACCGGCTCCAAAAACACATCATATATTTCCGATTTAAACGGACGAACTCTTGTAAAAATCCACAGACTTCCTTTGCCTGCACTTAAAGCGTATTCGATTTCTTGCGGAAATCACAACATTAAATTTTTTATAAACACAAGCTCAACCGCACCGTCTTGCTATTTCTTCGGAAATTCTTGGCTTATCAGGGGCGATACAATCGCGAATTCATTCGACATTATTGATGCGGACAATTCTTTGGTAGCAAGCCACAGAAGAAATTTCTCGGGAAATAACGGATATGAGCTGAATATCTTAAGAGATAACAACGAGCTGTTTTGTATAGCGACATCCATCTGCGTAGATATTGAAGCTAAGGTTGACAATCCGACGTTGCAGACAGTATAATAAATAAAATATTCGAAAAAATACAGACGCGGAGGAAACTATGGATAAATTACTTGAAATTTTAAGCGAAAACAGCAGCTTCACGCCAAAGGAACTCGCACTTATGCTTGGAGAGCCTGAGGATTATATTAACGCTCAGATTAAAGAGTATGAGCAAAGCGGTGTAATTAAAGGCTATCAGGCGATAGTCGATTGGGAAAAGGTTCCTGATGCGGGCGTAACCGCTATTATCGAGCTTAAAGTTACTCCGAAAAAGGAAACAGGTTTTGACGAGGTAGCTAGCCGTATTATGGCATTTGAAGAAGTTACCTCGATGTACTTAATGGCAGGCGGATTTGATTTCTCTGTAATGGTTAAGGGTGCAACTATGCAGGATGTGGCATCGTTTGTAGCACGCAAAATTTCGTGTGTAGACGGAGTTATCGCCACAGCCACCCACTTTATGTTAAAAACATATAAGCTCGGAGGCTTAAGCTTTGCGGGCGAAGAAGAGCCTGATGGGAGGAGTATGGTCCTGTGATTGATTATCAGAATTTTATTAATGATAAAATTAAGCAGGTAAAGCCCTCAGGAATAAGAAAATTCTTCGATATAGCCGTTGAAATGGATAACGTTATTTCTCTCTCAATCGGAGAGCCGGATTTCCAAACTCCGTGGCATATAAGAGAAGCAGGAATAAATTCTCTGGAAAAAGGAAAAACATGGTACTCTCCAAACCGAGGTTTTATAGAGCTTAGAGAAGAAATAGCAAATTACTATAAAAGACGTTTCAATGTTTCCTATAAGGCTGATACCGATGTGCTTGTAACGGTCGG
>JAFLSL010000148.1 GCA_022510985.1 Ruminococcus sp.
TTCTTCAATAAGTTCACTTTCAATTTCTGAAAAATTTAGTCTTAACACACTATCTGTAGAGGTATTCATAAGTTTAATAGAACTTTCATCACATTTTTTCAAAATATCTTTTTCTATCAGAATTTCGATATACATAGCTGTCTCATTAAAAATAAAGGAATTAAAATATTTTTTTATTGCAGTTAAAACTAATTCACTTTTTGCGAGATAATATCTTCTAGATTTTCTGAGATATTTTTCGAGCTTGCCGTCTGAAATATATTTCGAAAGAGCGAGCTGTTCAATCTTCGATGTAGTCTGATTGTAGTTTTCTTTAATGGTTATGTACTTTTCAATTAAGAAATCCGGCAAAACCATATAGCTGATTCGTACAGAGGGGAGAAGTATTTTTGAAAATGAGCCGATATATATGACTTGCTCGCTTGAATAGCTTTGTATGCAGGCTTTTGCGTGTGTTTTATATCTTAACTCACCATTATAGTCATCCTCAATTATAAGACAATTGTTATTCTTAGCCCAATTTATGATTTCAATTTTTCTCGCAATCGGCATTGTTGAGCCGTTTTGACTATTATAATTCGGATTTAGAATTAAGATATCAGGGTTAATTTTATTAAGCGACTGGATAGTAATTCCTCTGTCATCGCTTTCGGTATAAAAAATTTTGTATTTGAAATCATTAAAAACCTGTTCGGCCTGAGGGAAAGAGTTTTTCTCAATTGCAACAGTTTTATTAAGCCCCAACATTCCGCATAGAATATAAATCAATGTTTGTGAACCTGAGCCGATTATTATATTTTTGTAGTCGGCATTAACTCCTCGGGTAGTAAAAGCATATTTTGAGATTGATTTTCTTAACTCTTCTTCACCCTGATTTTCGCTGTATGTATTTAAAAGATATTCCTTATTTAGAACATCCTTAACATATTTTCTCCATTCTTTAATGTTAGAGCAGTTTTTATCAATACCATTTCCCGAAAAGTCATATTTATAGTGCTTTTTTGTTGTATCATTTTCACTTTTTTTAGAAACTGACTTATCAATGTAAAGACCTTTTTCAACATAGTATCCCTTTTGAGGAACACTGATTATATATCCGTCCGCTAAAAGCCGTCCGTAAGCATTCTCAACCGTTGTTTTAGAAACATTTAAATCAGTGCAAAGTTTTCTTACTGACGGAATCTTTTCATTTTCTTTAATATTATTATTTTCTATGGCGTTTTTAAGCTCGTTATATATCTGATTATATACGGGCACTTTACTTTTTTTATCAATATTGATGAAGTCAGAAATCATATAATCACCGTTTATATAATAACATATTTTAATAATTAATAAAAGGTTGATATTTACATAAAATTTAAGTATAATAAAGAATTGGAAATAAATGCTTAAGGAGAACCTTAAATGAATAAAACGGATAGATTTTTTGATAGCATAAAAGGGAAAAAAGTTTGCTTTGTCGGAATAGGAACAAGTAATCTTCCTTTAATAGAACTCTTTGCTGAAAACGGTGCTGTAGTTTCAGCTTGTGACAAGCAGAGCTATGAATCTCTCGGCGAGAATGCAATTCGTGCAGAAAGAGCAGGAGCAAATCTCATTCTGGGTGAGGATTATCTTAATAATATAGACACTGAGATTCTTTTCAGAAGTCCGGGAACACCTTTTTATAGACCCGAGCTGGAGGCTTTAAAGAAAAAAGGCGTTGTCGTAACCTCAGAGATGGAAGTCTTTTTCGATTTATGCCCTTGTAAAATTGTTGCTGTAACAGGGTCAGATGGAAAAACTACGACTACAACGATTATTTCTGAGCTTTTAAAAGCACAGGGTAAGATCGTTCATCTCGGCGGTAATATAGGAACTCCGCTTTTGCCGATTATCAAAGAAATTAAGGAAGATGACTATGCCGTTGTTGAGCTTTCCAGCTTTCAGCTTATTTCAATGAGAAAAAGCCCCGAAATTGCGGTAGTTACTAACCTTGCACCTAACCACCTTGATATACATAAGGATATGGACGAGTATGTTGATTCAAAACGTAATATTGTTCTTCACCAAAATGCTTTTTCAAAGGCTGTATTGAACTTAGATAACGAGATTGCTGACAGTTTTTCAGAAAATGTCAGAGGAAAACTTGCTAAGTTTTCAAGAAGAAACAAGGTTGAAAACGGTGCATACCTTGACGGTGAAACAATCTGTTACAATGACTACGGAAAAATTACTGAGATAATGAATATCAGGGATATAAGAATTCCGGGACTTCATAATGTTGAAAATTATCTTGCGGCTATATCAGCGGTATGGGGAATTGTCAGCGTAGAAAATATTGTAAGAGTCGCAAAAGAATTTAAGGGTGTTGAGCATAGAGCGGAATTTGTCCGTAATGTTGACGGTGTTGAGTATTATAACGATTCAATTGCCTCAAGTCCGACCAGAACAGCTATGGGAACCCTTTCTCTTTATGATAAAAAGATTATTATCATTGCGGGCGGTTATGATAAACATATACCTTATGAGCCTTTAGGTCCCGTAATTTGTGATAAGGTAAAGGTTTTAGTACTTCTCGGAGATACTGCTCCGAAAATAGAAGAGGCTGTTAAAAAATCTGATAATTACAGTGAAAATAATCCTATTATTATTAATGTGAGGAATATGGAAGAGGCGGTCAAAGCGGCTCGTGAGAATGCTGTAGAGGGCGATATTATCTCGCTTTCTCCCGCAAGTGCAAGTTTTGGCTTGTACAAAAACTTTGCGGAACGCGGAAAACATTTCAAAGAAATAGTAAATAATTTAAAGTAAGGTTTATATGAATAATTTAATTTTTGATTTATGCAGGCTCAGCGGAATATCGGGTGATGAAAATAATACCGCAGAGTATTGCAAAAGCTATCTTGAAAAATACACCAAAAACGTAAAAGTTGATTTTAATAATAATGTTGTAGCGGTTGTAGGTGACGAAAACGCAAATTATACCTTTCTTCTGGACGCCCATATCGACAGAATAGGCCTTATTGTCACAGAGATTGATGATAATGGTTTTATTAAGGTAGATAAAGTAGGCGGAGTGGATTTAAGAGTTGTACTTGATGCTCCTGTAATTGTGCATGCAAAAGAAGATTTAAAAGGTATTATTTGTTGTATGCCTCCGCACCTTTCAGATGGCAATGAGGATAAGGCTGTTAAGTCTGATAAGATATGGGTTGACGTCGGTTTGCCTTCCGAAAAAGTTAAAGAACTCGTAAACCTCGGTGACAATGTAACTTTTTTCTCAGAGCCGAAGTCTCTTTTAAACAAACGTATTTCTGCAGCCGCACTTGATAACAGAGCAGGAGTTGCAACTTTGCTGAATGTAGCTAAAAATTTAACAGAAAAAAACATAAACTCAAGGGTTATTATTCTTTTATCATCTCAGGAAGAAACCTTTGCAACAGGTGCAAAAACGGTACCGTTTGATTATGAAATCGATGAATGTATCTGTGTTGACGTTAGTTTTGCCGCTCAACCTCAGGTTGACGATCAATATTCAAGAATAAAGCTCGGAGAAGGTCCCCTTCTATGCGTATCTCCAAACCTTAATCGGGATATATTAAATAAACTCAAAACAACTGCAGATAGCTTAAATCAAAAATATCAGCTTGAAATCTGCGGTGGCAGAACAGGCACAAATGCTGACCATATTGTTGTTTGCAAATCGGGCGTAAAAACTGCTGTAATTTCAATTCCCGAGAAGAATATGCACACACAGGCGGAAATAGTTGACTTGAATGATATAGAGAGTACCGCCAATTTA
>JAFLSL010000149.1 GCA_022510985.1 Ruminococcus sp.
ACAAACTATATTCCAGTTTTAGCCGGTATGGGAACTCATCTTATACTTGAAATATTAGAGAGTAATAACCAAAAATTTAATAAAATCATAACCGTTTCTAACAATAATCACGATATCTTAAGAAAAGATATGTCAAAAGAAGCGATAAAGGTTTTTTTGCTTTCTCAAAATGTTTCGATTTTATTTTTCCAAAGAGCTTATTCTGAATAAATCTATATGGGAAATTAAGGATATAAGCAATACCGAAAGCATATACAAAAGGAGTTAGAATTGTTGCAAAATTACATATTGCTCCCCATATTACAGGCACGTTATCCTTAATAAAAAGCAGAAACACAGCAAACGTAATACAAATAAGCACGCTCGCCATTTTATTAAACTTTTTCTTCATTACACCTCATCCTTTCATATGTATTTAGAAAAATGACATCTGTGCACTGTCAGGCAAATCGCCCGTTGCACCGCATTCTTTTAATTGTTCAATAACTGTTTTTGATGCTTTTGTTTTAAGTTGAAGTTCCTCGAGAGAGAGGTATTCTCCGTTTTGTGAACCTTCCTCTAAGGAAATTGCCGCGGACTCTCCAACACCTGATAATGCACAAAACGGCATTCTGATTTTGCCATCCTCTACAGTAAAAGTTTTTGCTTTTGATTTATAAATATCAATCGGTAAAATTTCAACTCCCCTAGCCATCATTTCGTTGACAATCTGGAGCATTCCGTATTCAGCATTATCCTTAGCGGATGCCTCGTATCCCAATTGCTTAATATTACGCATTTTCTCTTGCACGGCATGTCTTCCTCGCATTACTGTTGCACCGTCAAAATTATCATTACGTACAGTAAAGTAAGCAGCATAATACTCAACAGGCTTATGAACCTTGTACCAACCCAAACGAAGAGCAGCAATCATATAAGCCGCTGCGTGAGCCTTTGGGAACATATACTTGATTTTAAGGCAAGAATCAACATACCATTGTGGAACGTTGTGCTCTTTAAAAGCTTTAAAATGTTCGTCGTTAAAAAGCTTTGACGCATTACCTTTACGGGTAATCTCCATAATTTTAAATGCCATACTCGGCTCTAAGCCTTTATGGAGAAGGTAGGTCATAATAGAATCTCGCGTTCCGATAACATCGGAAATTGTACATTTTCCCTGTTTAATAAGCTCTTGAGCATTTCCGAGCCAAACATCGGTACCGTGGGAAAGCCCGGAAATCTGAAGAAGGTCGGAGAATGTTTTCGGCTGAGCTTCGATTAACATTCCCTTAACAAAGTCGGTACCGCATTCGGGAATCGAGAGTGTTCCTGTTTCAAAGTCAATATCCTCTGCTGTTACACCTAAGGCTTTTGGCGAAGTGAACAAGGACATAACGTCCGGATCGCTCATACTGACATTCATAACCGGAATACCGGTAAACTCCTCAAGATAGTGATAAATTGTCGGTACATCGTGTCCAAGCTCATCAAGCTTAGTAATCGTATCGTGAATAGAATGGAAATCAAAATGTGTAGTTATATTATCACTTTTTGTATCATTTGCGGGATGCTGAACAGGACAGAAATCGTATATTTCATATCCCTTAGGCACAACAACCATTCCACCCGGGTGCTGACCTGTTGTGCGTTTTATATCGGTACATCCGATTGCAAGACGTTTTTCCTCAGCTTTATGATAGTTTATATTTTTTTCTTCTGCATATTTTTTTACAAAGCCGATAGCAGTTTTATCCGCAACTGTGGAAATAGTACCGGCTTTAAAAACGTGATCGCGTCCGAAAAGCTCCTCTGTATATCTATGTGCCTTTGACTGATATTCTCCACTGAAGTTAAGGTCTATATCAGGAACCTTGTCACCCTTAAAGCCGAGGAATGTTTCAAACGGTATTTCGTGT
Source organism: Ruminococcus sp. (assembly GCA_022510985.1). Taxonomy (GTDB): domain Bacteria; phylum Bacillota; class Clostridia; order Oscillospirales; family Acutalibacteraceae; genus Ruminococcoides. The sequence goes on from JAFLSL010000149.1 coordinate 1,896, forward strand.
CCGTCACGATCCATAGGAGTACCGCATTCGGGACAGTCCTTCGGAGGCATATCAAATCCAGAGCCGTATTCACCATGTTCAAAGAACTCGCTGTGACAACATTTTGGGCAAACATAATGCGGACATAGAGGATTAACCTCGGAAATACCCGACATTGTAGCAACAAATGATGAGCCTACACTTCCTCGCGAACCTACAAGATATCCGTGTTCTTCACTGTCGGCAACAAGCTTTTGGGCTGTCATATACAGTACAGAAAATCCGTAGGTATTAATAGCGTTAAGCTCTTTCTTTAAGCGAGCCTCAACAATTTCAGGTAAGGGATCGCCGTATCTTTTCTTTGTTCGTTCCCATGTAATATTATTGAGCTGCTCCTCAGCACCCTCAATAAACGGCGGAAAGTTTCCGTCAGGTATCGGCTTAATGCTTTCAATGCTGTCAGCAATCATATTGGTGTTTTCAACTACAATTTCGTATGCCTTGTCTTTACCGAGATACGAGAATTCCTCAAGCATCTCTGCGGTTGTACGGTAATAAAGCGGTGCTTGCTGTGCGGCGTCACTATAACCTTGACCCGCCTGTAAAATCATACGAAAGTCTGCATCGGTCGGATCTAAGAAGTGAACGTCACAGGTCGCAACAACGGGAATATTAAGCTCTTCGCCGAGCTTTACAACCTGACGGTTTAAATCCTGTAAATCCGCCTCGGATTTAACTTGACCGTTTCTGAGCATAAAATTATTATTAGCTGTGGGCTGAATTTCAAGATAATCGTGAAACTTAGCAATCTTTCTGATTTCTTCTTTAGACTTTCCTGAAATTATTGCACGCATAAGTTGACCTGCCTCACAGGCAGAACCTATTAAAAGTCCCTCTCTGTGCTCAACAAGTTTTGATTTGAGTATGCGAGGTTTTTTATAGAAATAATCAAGATGGCTATAGGAAATAAGTTTATAAAGATTTTTAAGTCCGGTTAGATTTTTTACGAGAATGATTTGGTGATAGGTAGGCAGTTTCTTAAAATCTCCGCCGACAATTTTTGTGTTTATATCTTTAACCTCAAGTATATCATAATCATTTTTAAGCCTTTTACAAAGCTCAACAAAAATACTTGAAAGCATCTGTGCATCGTCAATTGCTCTATGATGATTAAAACTACCGAGACGCATATATTTCGCAACAGTATCAAGCTTACAGTTCTTGATATCTGTTAAAATATTTCTGCATATTGCTACAGTATCAATTGAAGTGAGGTTATACGTAACACCCATATTCTCGCAAGCTGCACGGATAAAGCTTGTATCAAACGGAGCGTTATGTGCGACTAAGATATTTCCGTCTGCAAAATCAAGAAAAGCACTTACGGCATCAGATTGGGACGGAGCGTCTTTAACCATTAAGTCGTTAATGCCTGTCAGTTCAGTGATTTTTGCAGGGATAGGCATTTCTGGATTAATAAAAGTAGAGAAAGTATCGACAACTTCGCCGTTTACTATTTTAACAGCACCGATTTCGGTAATTTTGTCTTTACGGGCAGAAAGTCCGGTTGTTTCTATATCAAAGCATATAAATGTTCCGTCGAGATTTTCGTTCTGAGTACCCGAAACCGATTCAACTAAATCATCAATAAAGTACGCTTCTGTACCATAAAGGATTTTAATCTTTTCTTCTTCTTTATTAATCTGTCCTGCAGTATTCATAGCCTCGGGGAAAGCCTGAGCAACACCATGGTCTGTAATAGCTATTGCAGGATGCCCCCATGAAACGGCTCTGCTTATAAGTTTTTTGGCAGGCGTCATACCATCCATTTGAGACATATTGGTATGAAGATGCAACTCCACCCTCTTTTTAGGTGCGTTATCTACTACCTTAACCTTTTGGGCAGTTGAAA
>JAFLSL010000015.1 GCA_022510985.1 Ruminococcus sp.
CAACATAAATTATCAAAATAAAAAAACGGTCGGAAGACAATTGTCTTCCGACCGTTTTTATTTTCTTTGTTATGACATTAATTTTACGAACTGCTCCTGCATATACGCATAGATTTCTTCGCCTACATTGTGGAAGGTGTAGCATTTTTCGAGGTATTCATCGGGCGGATATACAAGCTCGCTTTCTCTTAAATCTTTATCTAAAAGCTCTTTAGCTCCTTCTACGGGGCTTGCGTAGGTGATGTATGAGGAGTTAGCTGCCGAGATGTCTGCTCTTGTCATAAAGTCGATGAATTTGTGTGCTCCTTCTACATTTGCGGCATTTTTCGGAATACACATTGCGTCAACAAAGAGGTTTGAGCCTTCCTTCGGAAGTACGCCTACGAGGTTTTCGTTGTTTGTAGTCATTGTGTAAATATCGCCTGCATAGTAGGGGGATATCGCCGCTTGGTCTTTTTCCATTTCAAGGAAAACCTGATCCATAACGTATTTTTTAAGCAGCGGTTTCTGTTCCTTGAGCTTTTCTGTAGCTTTATCTACGTCCTTTTTGTCAAAGGTGTCGGGTGTAATTCCGCAAAGCTGCATTGCTATTGCGTATGCGTCGCGGTTGTTGTTGAACTGTAAAATTGAGCCTGAGAGGTCCTTATCCCATAAGTATTCCCAACTGTCGGGCTTTTTGCCTTTTACCATTTCCTTGTTGTAAACAAGTCCCGTAACATTCCAGGAATATGCAACAGAATACTCAGCGTCCGGGTCGTATGTCGTCTTTTTGAATTTGTCCATTAAATTCTCAGAGTTTGGAATTTTTGAGTAGTCGAGCTTCTGAATTAAGCCTTCGCTGATTAACTTTTCTACCATATAATCTGAGGGAAAAATAACGTCATAGTCAGCATTGCTTGTGCTTAAAATATTGTAAAGCTCTTCGTTGGTTTCGTAGGTTGTGTAGTTAACCTTGATATTGTATTCTTCTTCAAAGGTCGCTATTGTGTCGAGATAGTCCTCGCTACCGTCGGCAATATAATCACCCCAGTTGTAAACGTTAATCTCGCCGTCATATCCGCCTGAGCAAGCGGACATTACCGCAACACAGGAAACGCAGATTACGCACGCAATAAAGATACTTAAAATTCTTTTCACTTTTTTCTCCTTTATACTCTCTGTTTTTCTTGTTTTTCAAGCTTTCTGTCCTTGATATTTATAATTATCATCAAAATCAGAACGACAATGAACATAAGTGCCGAAAGTGCATTGATTTTCGGTGAAACTCTGTGGTGGGTCATTGTGTAAATCTGTATCGAAAGCGTCTGAAAGGTTGAGCCTCTTGTGAAATATGTGATTACAAAATCGTCCATCGAAAATGTAAAACTCATCAAAAATCCCGAAAACATACCGGGCATAAGTTCGTGAATTACAACCTTTCTGAAAGCCTGCCATTGATTACAGCCTAAGTCAAGTGCCGCCTCGTAAACCGAGTAGTCCATATGCCTGATTCTCGGAAGAACATTCAGAACTACATAAGGCGTGCAAAATGTAATGTGTGCTAAAAGGACGGTGAAAAATCCCATTTTAAAGCCAAATGCAACACCTGCCAGGGTGAACATAAGCATAAGCGACACACCCGTTACAATGTCGGGGCTTAAAATCTCAATGTTACTCGCATTTTGAAGAAGAATTCTCTTCTTTCCCTTAAAGTTGTTTATGCCTATTGCCGCCATAGTTCCGATAGCCGTGGCAATCAATGACGCTAACAAGGCGATAATAAGTGTGTTCCAAAGCGAGTTTATAATCTGACTGTCTTTGAAAAGGTCTGCGTACCATTTAAGCGTAAAGCCTTTCCAAACCATAGTTTTGCCGTCGTTAAAGCTAAAAAGCATCAAAACGACAATCGGCATATACATAAAAAATATTATGAGGGCAGTATATATCTTTGAAAGCTTTCTCATGCCGCAATCGCCTCCTCATCTCCGAAGAAGTTAAGGATAATAAGGAATATGAAAATTGCAACCATAAGTATAAGTGCAATTGCCGAGCCTGTGTTTTGGTCGGTCCAGAATATCCTGTCGATTACGTCGCCTATCATAAGGTCGTCTACTCCGCCGAGATATTGAGCGACTAAAAATGTGCTTGCCGAGGGAACGAATACCATCGTGATTCCCGAAATTATTCCGGGTATGCTAAGCGGAAATATTACTTTTTTGAAAATATGAAATTTATTTGAACCTAAATCATCCGCAGCCTCAATAAGACCTTTGTCGATTTTCGACATAACGGTATAAAGCGGAAGTACCATAAACGGTAGGTATTCGTAAACCATTCCGAGGATTACCGCACCCTGATTTCCGATAAGAGAAGTATGTATTCCTAAAAAGGAAAGCATAGTATCAATCGGTCCGCCGTTTTGAAGTAAAGTAACCCACGCGTAAATTCTCAGCAGAAAATTCATCCACATCGGTATCATAATCACCATTGTGAGAGTATTCTGAACGCTTGCCTTCTGACGGCTCATAATGTAGCCGAGAGGGTAGGCGAGAACAAGGCAGATTAAAGTTGATATAAAAGCTATCCAAAGACTTTTGAGAAATACATCGTAGTAGCCGACAGCCTTTGCGAACGCCTCAAAGCTGAAATTACCGCTTCTGTCGGTAAACGACGAGTAGAGGATAAGAACAATCGGAATGAGTGTGAATACAACCATCCAGAATATATAGGGAATAGAAGGGCGTTTAAGTTTCATTTTCACCCTCCAAAACTCTGAATTCGGCTTTTGAAAAATCAAATTTAAGCGGAACGTAGGTTGCTACCTGTTCGTCAACATCGCTTTGCATAAGCCATTTTTGCTTATCGGATTCAAGAATAATTTCGTTATGCTCGCCTTTGAAAATAACCGACTCAATGTAAACGTCATTGATATGTCCTACTCCGTCGCCCGCGATTGAAAGTGCACTCGGCGGTAAGGTAATAGCAATTTTTGAGCCTTCCTCAAAATATTGATTTTCAATATCGAATTCGCTGTCCTCAACGCTCACGGTTATGCGGTTTTCTTCCTTATCAGCGGAAATAACGTCGGCGTAGAAGGTGTTTTTCTCCGCTAAGAACATCTTGTTCATAATCTGAATGTTAAACGGAATAATTTTCATTCCGATTTTTTCGCCTACGGGGGCACACTCTGTCGAATGAATTATCCATTCACAACCCTTACACATAACGGTCATTTCGTAATGAACGCCTTTAAATACAACGTCCGTTACTTCGCCGACAAGCTTCGCCTGCTCGGGCTTTACAATTTCAATATCCTCAGGTCTGATAACTATATCGACCGGAGCATTCTGACCGAAACCCTTGTCAACGCATTCAAGCTCTTCGCCGAGAACCTTAACCCTGCAGTCGTCAATCATAGTTCCGTTTAAAATGTTAGCATCGCCGATGAAGTCAGCGACAAACGCGTTTGCAGGCTCGTTATAAACGTCCGCGGGAGAGCCTATCTGCTCAATAACGCCGTTGTTCATTACGACAACGGTATCGGACATTGTGAGGGCCTCTTCCTGGTCGTGTGTAACATATACAAAAGTTGTGTTGGTTTTTTGTTGGATTTGCTTAAGCTCCCATTGCATATTTTTTCTTAGCTTAAGGTCGAGTGCTCCTAACGGTTCGTCTAAAAGAAGAACCTTTGGGTCGCAGACTAACGCTCTCGCAATAGCAACTCTCTGCTGCTGGCCGCCCGAGAGTTTGTCTACTCTGCGTTTCTCATAGCCTTTTAAATCAACTATAGAAAGCATTTCCTTTACACGCTTTTTTATTTCATCCTTCGGCAGCTTTTTTATTCTCATACCGAACGCAATGTTTTCAAATACGTTTAAGTGGGGAAATAGCGAGTATTTCTGAAAGACGGTGTTTACATTTCGTTTGTGCGGCGGAAGTCCGTTAATATTTTCTCCGTCAAACGTGATATCTCCGCCTTGCGGTTGTAAAAATCCGCCTATGATACGAAGAGTTGTTGTTTTTCCGCAACCGCTAGGGCCGAGTATAGTTAAAAACTCTTTGTCCTTAATATCAAGATTGATATGATTTAATATTACTTCACCGTCAAACTCTACAAAAATATCCTTGAGGGATACGATTATACCGTTTTTAGTATCTTTCATCTATCTGCTCCCATATATATTAAGTATTTTATATATTAGTATTACGCACCGCAAAATATTATAATTTCTTTTCCGTTAAAAGTCAATGAAAAATAACCTCACTACAATATGAGTTTATGTTTTTGGCAAATTACACAAAATATTGCCTTGTTATTGGTTAAAAAAAGATATATACATATTTTTTGGTTTCTGTTATAATTATTGTGATAGAACGTGTACTGCGTAAAAAAGCATGGCGTTAATTTATGAAAGGAGTTTTAGAAATGAAAAAACTCAAAGGTATATTAAGCATTGTAATGGTATTAGCTTTACTTTGTACAACCTTTGTTTTTGCGACTACAGTTAATGCTGTGGATACCGCAAAAGGCAACACAGGTTTAGACACAAAGCTCCAGAACAATGTTTCAGACGGTGTAATCCTTCACGCACTTTGCTGGGGTTACTCTGAAATTGAAAAGAACATCCCCGCAATTGCGGCAGCAGGTTATTCTGCAGTTCAGACTTCTCCTGTTCAGCAGCCGAAGGATATGAACACATCCACAAACGTATCAGGTCAGTGGTGGAAACTTTATCAGCCTGTTAGCCTTTCAATCGCTAACAACAGCTGGGTTGGTACAGCAAAAGAGCTTGAATCTCTTTGTAAGACAGCTCACGAGTACGGCGTTAAGATTATCTGCGATATCGTATCTAACCACCTCGGTGCAAGTAGCGTAAACAGCTACTATGAGCTTGCTGACGAAGTTAAGACATATGAGCCGACTCTTTGGAACGGCACAGGTAAAGTACAGAACAACCCGTACTTCCATAATCCCAGCGGTACAGCATCAGACAGCAATGCTACTACTGTAACTCAGTATGTATCATCAGGCTGTCCTGACCTTAACACAGGTAACACAACTGTACAGGGCAGAGTTGTAAGCCTTCTTAAAGAATGTATCGACTGCGGAGTTGACGGTTTCCGTTTCGACGCTGCTAAGCATATCGAAACTCCGGCTGACTCAGGTATTTCTCCGAACAACTATTGGACAAATGTACTCGGTCAGGCTTCTACATATGCTCAGTCTAAGTCAGGCAAATCTCTCTTCTACTACGGCGAAGTTCTTAACACTCCCGGCGGCGGAAGATCTATCACAGGTTACACAAACCTCGATAACGGCAAATACAGAATTACAGATAACACAACTTCAACATCTATCCGTAACTCTGTAACAGGCCACAATGCTTCAGGTGCTATTAACGCTTCTTATTCTCTCTCAGGCGGTGCAACTCACGCAGTGCTTTGGGCAGAATCACACGATACATACCTCAACACAGAGGCAGGTAACACAACAGATATTTCTGATTCCGATATTATGAAGACCTGGGCAATGGTTGCATCAAGAAAAGACGCAACACCTCTCTATTTCGCTCGTACAAACGGAATGAACATGGGCGGAAGTGCTGTAAATACCTCTTATAAGAGTGTAGCAGTTGCAGAGGTTAACAAGTTCCACAACAACTTTGTAGGTCAGGCAGAAAAAACCGGTACAAGCGGCAGCATCGCTTACGTAGCAAGAGGTACAACAGGTATCGTCCTCGTTAACGTAAACGGTAATGCAACATCCGCAAATGTAAGCGGCACAGGTCTTGCAAACGGTTCCTATAAGGATATGATTACAGGAGCTAACTTTACTGTATCAAACGGAACAGTAAGCGGTCAGATTGGTTCAACAGGTATCGCGGTTGTAACTCAGGGTTCAACAACACCTGCTGTTTTTGCCGATCAGGAAAGCCAGACTTTCAAGGGCGACACTCTTACAGTAGGTCTTTCCCTTTCAAACGCTACAAGCGGTACTTATCAGCTTGATGATTATGCGGCTGTAACCTTCACAGGTTCTCCGAAAATCAAAATCGGTTCCGACTATAAAGTAGGCGAGACAATTAAGCTCACATTAACAGCTACAGACGGAGCTCAGACAACAAAGACAGTTTACTATTATACAAAGGCTGCTGCAGCATCCTCAGGCGTATATATTATACTTCCCGCATCCGTTCTTAATAGCCAGAAATGGACCGCTCCGATTTACTGCTACCTCTATGATCAGGATTCCGGTAAAGGTACTGAAGTAGGCGGTTATGTTTACAAGAACGCTTCATGGCCGGGCGAAGAAATGAAATATGATTCCTCTCTCGATGCATATTATCTCGAGGTTAGCAACACAACCTGTATCTCTGAAAAAACCACAAAGGTTAATAACGGAGCGGTTACAGGCTCTGAATCACCTGTTGTAGCAAACTTCGATTTAGCTAGCTCAAAGAACACTCACGTTATCGTAAGTGACTCTTCTAAGTCAGCAGGCGGTGTTTCACAGGGTAAGCAGTTCCCGGGTTCATCCACAAGAGCAACTCTTGACCTCGGCGGAACATCCCACAAGATTACAGCTCTTACAGGAACACCCGGTTCTTCTAACTGGGCAGTAACAACTGATAAGCCGGGACAGTCGGTTAACGTTCCTGCAACAGAGGTAACTAAGGGTAATGTAACTCAGCCAACAACAACTACTGCTCCGACTACAACTACAACTGCTCCCCAGACAACTACAGCACCTCCGGTAGGCGGCGATATGTATTATGGTGACGTTAACCTTGACGGAACTCCCGATATCACAGACGTTACATTAATTCAGAAACATCTTGCACAGATAAGTGTTCTTTCAGGTGATGCTTTAGCATTGGCTGACGTTGACGGTGACGGATTTGTTAAGATTAAAGACGCTACTTGTGTACAGAAGTATATTGCTAAAATGAACGGAACCGGAAGAGCCGGTCAGAGAAGATAAAACTAACTGAATAGATTTAATTGGGCTGTGTCCGGATGGACACAGCCTTTTTAACTGTATAATTTATTATTGCATTACCCGATTATTTGTGCTATACTAATACAGAGGGAATGAGGTTCTCCCTTAGCATATTGCTAAAACCGCTTTTTAAGCTGATGACTTCTGCATTTTTTTACGCAGAAGGTGTCAGCTTTTCTGTGTATTTAGGAGGATTTTTATGCTTACATCTTTAGGACTTATTTTTCTTATCGGTCTTTCAATGGCGTCGATATGTCAAAAAATAAAACTACCGCGAATTATCGGAATGATAGTCAGCGGTGTTTTAATCGGGCCGTATGTGCTTAATTTTTTAGACCCGTCTATTCTCGGTATATCCTCACAGCTGCGTCAGATGGCTCTTATCATTATACTGATAAAGGCGGGGCTTTCTCTTGATATTAAAGATTTAAAAAAGGTAGGCAGACCTGCGGTTTTGATGTCGTTCTTGCCGGCAGTTTTTGAAATTATTGCCTGTATTCTTTTTGCTCCCATGCTGCTGGGTGTTTCGCTAATCGAGGCGGCAATAATCGGAGCTGTTCTCAGTGCGGTATCTCCTGCGGTTGTAGTTCCCAGAATGGTCAATTTAATGGAAACGCGTTACGGAACGAACAAAAGCATCCCCCAGCTTATTCTTGCCGGAGCATCTCTTGACGACGTTTTTGTAATCGTTTTATTTTCAACTTTTGTAAGTATGGCTCAGGGCGGCTCGGTTTCCGCAATGAATTTTGCAAATATACCCATATCAATTATTTTAGGTATCGCCTTAGGTGCGTTTGTCGGATGGCTGCTCGGAATGTTTTTTGAAACCTCACACGCCCATAATTTTACGATTCGCAACAGTACAAAGGTCATCATTATACTTGGAGTAGCTTTTCTTCTAATTGCAATAGAGAGTTGGCTTGAGGGCATAATATCTGTATCAGGACTTTTAGCCGTTATGAGTATGGCGTGTGTTCTGCAAATTAAAAGCACAGATTTTGTATCAAAACGTCTTTCGGAAAAGTTCGGAAAGCTGTGGATTGCCGCTGAGGTGATTCTGTTTGTTCTTGTCGGAGCCGCGGTTGACATTCGTTATACAATGGGGGCGGGGATTGCCGCTATTGGATTGATTTTTGCAGCACTTATTTTCAGGTCAGCAGGTGTACTGCTTTGTATGATAGGAACTCCGCTTAACTTTAAGGAACGTCTATTCTGCGTTATCGCATATTTGCCGAAAGCAACCGTACAGGCGGCTATCGGTGCCGTTCCGCTCTTACTCGGTTTATCCTGCGGTAATATAGTGCTTTCCGTTGCGGTATTGTCTATTATCATTACTGCACCTCTCGGGGCATTTGGAATTGATATAAGCTATAAAAAATTGCTTAAAAAGTGTGATTGATTGTTAAATTAAAAACGTCAGTAGGAGTTTTCTGCTGACGTTTTGTTTTTATAAGCTATTGACATAATTAGACTATTGTGATAGTATAGACTATAGTGATAGTCTGCATGGGAGTGATGATATTGCAAAAAATATTTGACAGTGAAATAAAGGTAATGGAAATTATTTGGTCGAATGAACCCATTTCGGCAAAAGAGATTAGTCTAATTGCCTCAGATGAAATTGGCTGGAATAAAAACACAACCTACACAGTAATAAAAAAGCTTGAAAAAAAGGGATTTATTAAACGAAATGAACCGAATTTTATTTGTACTTCTTTGTTTTCTCGTGATGAAATCCAAAGATTTGAAACACAAACGCTTGTAGATAAATTGTTTGGAGGGTCAAGAAAGGCGTTGTTTTCTTCTCTTTTAGATGATGATAATCTTTCTGAAAGCGACATAAATGAATTGCGTGATATGATTAAAAAGAGGTGATATTTTTGCCGTCTGAAATTTTTTATTGGATTCTTAATATGTCTATTTCTGCCTCAATCACAGGAGTCATCATTTTAATTGTTAGTAAAATTCGCAGGCTTCCACGTAGAATTGTTAGTTTTCTTTGGTGCATTCCGCTTTTAAGAATGTGGCTTCCAATTGCTATAAACAGTAAATATAGTTTAATGACGCTTATTTCAAAGATTACGACAAAGACTGTTACTGTTTACAGTGGCCTTGCGGATTTTTCAATGACAAATCATATTATGGCAGCAGATACATATTTTCCTATAACGTACAAAGTTGATATGATGGAGGATATATTTTCAATTGCTTTTATTGTTTGGGCCGTTATTGCAGCTATGTTGATTATGACATTATTTGCTGTTTATGTGATTACAAAAGCGGATTTAAAAAATTCCCGTCATTTGCGTGATAATATTTATATTTCAGATAAGATTACGTCGCCTGCTGTTTATGGTATAATTTGTGTGAAGATTGTTTTACCTAATAGATATAAAAACGGTGATTTGAAATATATTTTAATGCACGAGCAAGCCCATATAAAAAGGAAAGATAATTTATGGCGTTTTATTGCAATCCTAACTGTGTGTATTCATTGGTTTAATCCATTTTCTTGGCTGTTTTTGAAACGATTTTTAGAGAATATAGAACTTGCATGTGATGAGATTGTATTAAAACTTTGCGGCGAAGAAGAAAAGAAAAAATATGCTAATGCTCTTTTAAATTGTGCTGAAAATAAAATTATACATATATCTGCATTTGGCGGTGCGAGCACGCGTATTCGTATTGAGCGAATTCTATCATATAAAAATCTTTCGAGACTTTCTATTATTAGTTTTGTGGTTTTATCTATTGTTATAGGATGTATTCTCATAACAAATGCAACGTAAAATATAAAAGGAGAAATCAAAATGGCAAAATTAATCAGATATTGGATTTTGACTCTATTAGGAGTATTTGCAATTTCAATTTACCCGATATATATGGGATGCAGTGTTCTTTATTATATGATTACGGAAGGTACTGTTTTCGAGGAGAATTTTCCAAAGTATATTATACCTTATACACCGATTGCTTTATCTATTATTGTTGCAGTTATCATTATGCCATTAGTTATAAAATATATTAAAAAATTTTCTGTTTTAATAGTTTCTCTATTTTCTGTTGCTGTTTTCTTCGTTGCTGAGTTGATATTTGAGACCAAAGTTATCGTAACTTCAACAGTAACTTCAACGTTGGAAAGCTGGCAAATGTTTATGTGTTATATTCCGCCTGTAAGCTATAAAACAAGAACGTGGAAGACTGTAGACGTTTTAATTGGAGATTATAGTCCAACATTTAAACTGCATTTCTATCTTATATCAATAGTTTTAATTATAGCAATTATAAACAGTTTATATGGCTTTGCGAAAATAATTTATACAAGCGACCGCTCAAGATGTAAAACGCTTGTTATCCAGTCGATATGTACATCTATTTTTCTTGTGCTCTGCATTTTAGCCTGTTTTACTGCGTTTTTTAGGGATGGTGAAATTACAGTTTCATTTTTATCAGCGATTCTTATGAGCTTGTTTTTTGTTATGCTTGGTGTTACGTCAGGTACTTATGTCTTTTCGTTTTTAATTGGATGGAAAAAGCATATATCTGTATTGATTTCATCACTTGTCGCCTCTATTATAACTTTTACAATGTATGTGGGAGAAATGTTTCTTCTTAACGGGAATTTATATCGATTTGGAAAAGGGTTTGTATTTGAAGGACTATCAGGGATTATTCTGGCACCTATAGATTTTTTTGTAATACTATTGTCGGGTTGTGTGTGCTTCGGTATATGCTACTTAATTAATTTTAAGAAAACCAATACATAGATATTCCACAAGGTCATTTTGTAAGATTATCTGTTTTTTGTTTAGTGTTAATACAATACTAAAATTTATTTTAACAAACTGAATAAAAAAATCACCTCTGTCTATAATAACGGCAGAGGTGATTCTATGAGATACAGTGAAAATAAAAGGCGTAGTCGAAAGGAACGTGTCGGATTCTTTACTGCACTTTCGATTTGTATTGTTGCCGTTGGAATGGCTGCTTATTCAACATACACAAGCTTAACAGGTATTTTTGACAGCGATGTGAGTGAAACATTAGCTGTCGACAACATCGTAACAGGTGTAACAGAAACCGAAACAGAAACTACTGAAGAGACCGAAACAACCGAGCCGCCTGCGACTGAAACCGAGAAAACAGAAGAAACTGAGTACGAGGAAGAAACCGCTCCTGAGGAAACAAAAACAGCTTTGCAAACTATGGTAGCGGTAAACACAAGTCTGTCTTATCCTTTGGATAAAAGAAAGGTGATTAAGGAGTACAGCGAGGAAAGCGTATATAATAAAACGCTCAACCAGTGGGAAGCACATACAGGTGTTGATTTCGCTTGCGATGTAGGCGACAATGTCTATTCAATGGGTGATGGTGAGGTCAAAAAGATTTATACCGACGATTTGCTGGGGAAGACTATTGTCGTAAAGTCTGTGACCTATACGGCATATTACAGCGGTATGTCTGAGAATATTAAAGTGGAAAAGGGAAGTGTGGTAAAAGCAGGAGATGTCCTCGGCACAGCGGATAACGTGCCTGGTGAGGAGCTTGACGGGACACACGTTCATATTTCAGTAAAAACAGACGGACAGTATGTTGACCCTCTTTCACTTATTAATAATGATGAATAAGGAAGAGCCGGGGAGTTGCGAAGCTCAACGAGGATTGACAAAGAAGAGCCGAAACCTTTAAACAAAAAGAAATGCCCTCGTTTCGTTTTAGGGGCAAAAATGGAGATAGCCATTATAATATGGTTATCTCTTTTTTTATCTCCACGTCTTTTTGAGTTTATATGTCAACCCGTACAGTTCTTATCTTGTGGTCATATCCCCCTAACGTTTGTGCCGCTATTAAGTTTTTGATAGAGGGGATAGGTTCTGCTTTTTAAATCTCCACGTACGATGTAAGCGTTCCTATCTTAAATTGATATCCACCC